>JAFAVO010000062.1 GCA_019242385.1 Gammaproteobacteria bacterium
CGACTCGAGCAGGTTCTCGGCCATGGCGCTGCAGTTGATGGCTACGAAGGGCTTGTTGCGCCGTGGGCTGCCGCGATGGATGGCGCGCGCCAGCAGCTCCTTGCCGGTGCCGCTCTCGCCGGTGATCAGCACACGCGCGTCGGTGCCGGCCACCATGTGCGCCTGCGCGAGCTTTTCCTCCATGGCGGCGCTGCGCGTGATGATCTCCGCGCGCCAGTCTTCGTCCGAGGCGCCGAAGCCGGAGATGCGCAATGCCTTCTGCACCTGGTCGAGCAGCTCCTGCTTGTCGACCGGCTTGGTCAGGAAGCCGAAAGCGCCCATCTGCGTGGCCTGCACCGCATCCGGAATGGTGCCGTGCGCGGTGAGCATGATGACTTTCAGCCCCGGCCAGCGGTTCTGCAGCTCCTTGAGCAGACCGATGCCGTCCATCTGGTCCATGCGCAGATCGGTGATGACCAGGTCGGGACGGAAGCGGCTCGAGGCGGCGAGCGCCTGCGCCGCGCTTTCCACGGCCTCGACGTCATAACTTTCCGCGCGCAGGCGGATGGTCAGCAGCCGCAGCAGCCCCGGATCATCATCGACGACCAGAATGCGCGCCTTGCGCTTGCCGGTCTGGTTCAAGATCGAATCCTTGTTCACTGTTATCGTCCCGAGCTCCCAGGTTTGCGCTCATTCAGCGAGCGCTCGATGTTGGCGATGGCATCGAGCTTGGCGCGCGCCTCGTCGAGCTCTTTGCGCAGGCGCGCATTCTCGTCCATCTCGGTCTGCAGGCGGTGGTTGGCGTTCGCCATGCGCTCGCGATCGGCACGCACCGACTCCGCCTGCAGCCTGAGGTTTTCCGCCTCGAGCGTCAAATGGTCGTCAATTTGCGAAAGCGTTAGAGACGCCAGTGCCCGCTCCCCGGGCAGGAGCATCTCCGGGTTCGCCATCAGCTCGCGCAGCAGCCCCTGCGCACGGGTGAGACTGGTCGCCGGATGACCGGGGGTGCCGAGAACCAGTGCGAGCTTCAGGGTGTGGCTCGGGGTCGGAGCGGTGTCGTAATCGCGCTGCGCGTTGGCCACGATCTCGGCCTGCTCCGAGGGCGGCCCCTGCACCAGTTTCTGCAGCAGCAGCAGGTCCTCATTCAGCACGGTCGAGGAGGTGGCCGAAGGATTCACGATCGGTGGAGGCGTGGGCGGTCGCTGCCCCGCCATGAACCCACCGGTACAGGCGGCGAGCAGCTGCGTCGCGGCGAGCAGCACGAGCCTGCCGACGCGGGCGCCTTGCTGCGCACCCGCACCCTCCGCGGGGCGCGCCTGCGGCGCGCGCCGCCGGCGGCTATCAGGCAGCATGCGCATGTGCCTTCGGTTCCGCGCGCGGGCGATCGCCGCTTCCGGCCCGCAGCGGCATGGTGATGCGGAAGTGCGCGCCGGGGAACTGGCCGTCGACGATCTGCACGGTGCCGCCGTGCGCAGCCACGAATTCGAGCACCACCGAGAGCCCGATACCCGTGCCTTTGACGGCAGTGCCGCGCGCCGCCCGGCCGGTGTAGAACGCATCGAACACGTGGCCCCGGTCCTCGAGCGGAATCCCCGGCCCGCTGTCGGCGACATCGAGCACCAGCTGCGGACCGGCGGCACGCGCCTGCAGGTGGATGGTGCCTCCCTTGGGCGAGTATTTGACGGCGTTCGAGACCAGGTTCTCGAGAATGAGACGGATCTTGCCGCGATCGGCAACCATGGTCAGGTCATCGACGCGAACATCCAGGCGCACCCGCTGCGAGAGCAGCGTGAGCTGCTGGTTCTCCAGTACCTGCTTGACCAGCGGCCGCAGCCGGAACTCGGTCGCCTCGAGGCCCACGCTCGAGGTCTGCCAGGCGCTGAAGGAAAGCAGGTTCTCGATCATGCGCTGCAGCTTGATGCCGTTCTCACGCAGGATCGCAGCCACCTCGCGCTGGTTCGAATCGAGCTCGCCCACTGCGCCGTCCATCAGCAGCTCGGTACCCTCGCGGATGTTGGCGAGTGGCGTCTTCAGCTCATGCGACATGTGGCGCAGGAAGCGGTTGCGCTCGTGCGCGAGGTCGAGCAGGCGTTGCCGCAGCCACTCCAACTGCCCGCCGAGCCGCTCGAGGTCGTGCGGACCTGAAACGGCGATCGGGTTGGTGAAGGTACCTTCACCGAGCTCGCTGATCGCCCGGTCGAGCTGGCGCAGCGGGCGGCCGACGCCGACGGTCAGCACGAACACCGCCACGATGGCGAGCGGCAGCAGCAGTGCAGCCTGCCACAGCAGGCGCTGGCGCGCTTGCAGGGTGCGCGCCTGGAGCGCAGCGACCTCCGCGTCCACCTGCTCGTTGCTCTGCTGCGCCACGCGCTCGACGAGCTCGGACATCTGCGCGAAGCGTGCCGAGAGATCCGCACTGTCACCGCCACTGCTGCCCGGCGGGTTGCTCATGAGGCCTGCGCGTATGCTGTCCTGCAGCTCGCCGAGCTCCTCGAGCGTGGTGCGCGCCTCGCCGCTCGTGAGCGTGTGCAGCTGCTCGCGGGTGGTGCTCAGACGCTGGTCCTGGGTGCGGTAGAGCTCGAGCAGCTTGGGGTCCTTGAGCACCCCGTGCAGTCGCGCGGTGCGCTCGAGCGAGGCGATCTGCCCGAAGAGCGCCTGGCTGGCGCGTGCCCCAGTTACCCCCTGGATGACGATCTTCTGGCCGGTGTCGGAGAGATCCCGGATCTGCAACACCGCCGTGAGGACCGCGGCCACCAGCGGCACGGCGATGGCCGCCAGACCGAACAGCATCAATCCGCTCAATGATTTGGGTCGCGCCCAGCGCATGCCGCCGTCCATTCTACCCGCGGCTCACCATGGCTCGCGCAACAGCCGCTGCTCCCAGTTCCAGGCGCTGCGCACGATGGTGTCGAGATCGTCCACCTGGGGTCGCCACTGCAGCTGTGAGCGGATGCGGTCGGCGCTGGCGATGAGGGTTGGCGGGTCCCCGGGGCGGCGTGGCGACTCGCGCACTTTGACCTTGCGGCCGCTGACACGCTCCACGCTGGCGAGCACCTCGCGCACGCTGTAGCCATGGCCGTAGCCGATGTTGAGGGTGATGGAGTCGCCGCCCCGGCGCAGCCAGGTGAGCGCATCGAGGTGTGCCGATGCGAGATCCTCCACGTGGATGTAATCGCGCACGCCAGTGCCGTCGGGGGTGGGGTAGTCCGTACCGAAAATCTCCAGCTCGGCGCGCTTGCCCGCCGCCACCTCGCAGGCGACCTTGACGAGCAGCGTCGCATTGGGCGTCGCCTGGCCGATACGCCCGGCGCGATCGGAGCCGGCGACGTTGAAATACCGCAGCGTGGCGAATTTCAGGGCCGAGGCCTGGGCGACGCTTGCCAGCACCCACTCGGCCATCAGCTTGGATGTGCCGTAGGGGTTGATCGGCGCGGTGGGGGTATCCTCCGCCGCCACCCCGGAGGCGGGGATGCCATAGACGGCCGCGGTGGAGGAGAGCACGAAGTAACGCACCCCGGCGGCGAGGCAACACTCCAGCAGGGCCGCGGTGGCGCAGGTGTTGTTGCGGTAATACTTCAGGGGATCGCGCACCGACTCCGGCACGATGGTGAATGCCGCGAAGTGCATCACCGTGTCGACCTGGTATTCGCGCAGCAGCGCGCTGACCGTGGCGCTATCGGCAACGTGGCCGGTGACGAGCGGAGCATCGAGCACCGCCTGCGGGAATCCACGCGAAAGGTCATCGAGCACCACGACACGCTCGCCACGCTCACGCAGCTGCAGCACGACGTGGCTGCCGATGTAGCCCGCGCCCCCGGTCACTAATATGCTCGTCTGCTTCATGGGGCAGCGATGATAAACAAAAGGCACGTGAGCGAGTTGCGGCCTTTTTCCGGACTGACCCCCGGGGTGGTGCTGGATGCGGCTGCCGAGATCGGCCTGGAGCCCGATGGCAGGCTGTTTGCGCTCAACAGCTACGAAAACCGCGTGTATCAGCTCGGTGCGACCGAGGGCCAATTGGTGCTCAAGTTCTACCGCCCCTCCCGCTGGAGCGATGCGCAGATTGCCGAGGAGCACCGGTTCACCGCCGAGCTTGCCGCAGCGGAGCTGCCGGTTGCCGCGCCGCTGTCCATCGGCGGCGCGACACTCCTGCGCTATCGCGAATTCCGCTTCGCGGCATTTCCCTGGATGCATGGCCGGGCGCCCGAGCTCGATGCGCCCGAGGCCCGTCAGCTTCTCGGCCGCAGCATTGCACGGCTCCACCAGATTGGCGCGGCGCGCCGCTTCAGCGCACGTCCCGCCATCACCATCGAGCGCCTCGGATGGGAAGCGCGTGCGCACGTGCTCGCCAGCGATCTGCTGCCAGAGGCGCTTCGTGAACGCTACTCCTCGGTGAGCGGTGCGCTGCTCGAGCGCGTCACTGCAGCCTTCGCCGCCGCCGGCCCGCTGCAGGGCATTCGCCTCCATGGCGACTGTCATCTCGGCAACCTGCTGTGGGATGAGCACGGACCGGTTTTCGTCGATCTGGACGATTGCGCCATGGGACCGCGGGTGCAGGACTTGTGGATGATGCTGGCCGGCTCCCCGGCCGAGCAGCAGGCGCAGTGGCAGCACCTGCTCGAGGGCTACCAGCAGTTCGCTGATTTCGATTTCCGCGAGGTCACGGTCATCGAGCCGCTGCGGGCGCTGCGCATGCTGCATCACGCCGGCTGGGTGGTGTCGCGCTGGGCGGATCCCGCTTTTCCGCGCGCCTTCCCCTGGGCTGCGGAGCCGCGCTATTGGGAGGGGTATCTCAACGATCTGCTCGAGCAGCACGCGACCATCGATGAGCCACCGCTACTTCAGGGCTGAGATGCAGTTGCACGAAATGCCGATTGCGCACGTGCAGGCGCCCAGGAACCCGCGTTATCGTGGGCGAGGCAACGTAATGCAGGTCCTCAGGTGGCGCATACACTGACACTCGCTGACTCGCGGAACATCGCCCTCATCCTCGCCGCTGCGGCGATCCTGGCCGGCTGCGGGTCGCACTCCTCGGGCGGCGCGCCGGCGGGGTCTGCCGCCAGGTCCGTCGCCAAGAAGTCCGCGAATCCGAGCGATCAGCTCTCCCACAACATGGTGAGCGCGGTCGCTTCCAGCAAGCCTTCGACCGCGCCCGTGCAGGTGAAATTCGAGCTGCGCAACCGCCCGGATGTCGGTCAGCCGGTCGACCTCGACCTGGCGATCGTGCCCATGTCGGGGAGCGTCGATCGTGTCTCCGGCAAGGTCGAGGGGGAGGATGGGCTCGAGCTCATCGAAGGGGCGGACATCCCTCCCAGCGAGCGTCCCACCGAAGGTGTGCCGATCCGCCACGCGGTGAAGGTGCTGCCCAAGCACGAGGGCATCTTCACGGTCCGGGCCGCGCTCAAAGTGGACTCCGCCGGCGTCTCCGCGACGGAGTCGTACACCATACCGCTCATCGCCGGCACGGCCTCTGCGGAGAGCCCCGGCAGCCCGGCACCGGCCTCTGCGGCTCCGTCCCGGACGGGTGCAGCTCGACCGGCCGCGCCGGCTACTGCTGCAGCGCAATAGCGTCCCTAGGGGACGTTCCACGACGCCACAACCCGGCGGAACCGCGAGGGGGTTCACGGGTAAGTCCGCGGCCGGCTCGTATGATCTTTCACGGTCTTAATCGCCCGCCTTATGTCAAAGCCGCAGACCCTACGGACGCGCCCTGGTGGGCAGGAAGCCGCCCCGGGAGCCACCACGACGCTCGTCCGGGCGG
>JAFAVO010000085.1 GCA_019242385.1 Gammaproteobacteria bacterium
ACCTCGAGCTTGAACAGCTCGATGAGGAACTCCGGCGCGGTGCGCGTGAGGAACAGCTGCGGCCCTCGCGGCTCGGAGCGCACCTCCTTCAGGAATGCCTTGATGCGGTCCTGCGGCTTGGCCTGCTCGCGCGGAATCATGTCGGTCCGCGGCACGAACCCTTCGGCATTGCTGCCGAGGTCGATGTAGATACCGTTGCGGTCGACGCGCTTCACCACACCGCCCACCAGCGTGCCGACGCGGTCGCGGTAGGCTTCGACGACCTGCGCGCGCTCGGCCTCGCGCACTTTCTGCACGATCACCTGCTTCGCCTGCTGCGCGGCGATGCGGCCGAAGGCGACCGACTCGATCGGCTGCTCGACGAAGCCGCCCACCTCGACCTTGGGATCGAGCTCGAGGCCGTCCTCGAGCCGCAGCTCGCGCTCGGGGACCTCGAGCTCCTTGGAGTCGTCCGCAAACACCTTCCAGCGGCGGAAGGTCTCGTAGTCACCGCTGCGGCGGTCGATGGCGACGCGCACGTCCCATTCCTCGCCGTGCTTCTTGCGCGTGGCGGACGCGAGCGCCGCCTCGAGCGCCTCGAAGATCACTTCCTTGTCGACGCCCTTCTCGTTGGAGACGGCATCGACCACCATAAGAATTTCTTTGTTCACCTCAGTCCCACCTCGCGTACCTGCCTGCGCCCGGGGAATGCTCCCGCTAGGACGCCAGCCTTGCCTTACCGATCTCCTCGAACGCCATCCTCACCTGCTCGCGATCGACCTCGAGCGCGATGCCCGCCTCATCCACCGTGAGGAGCGTGCCGGTGTAGCGGCGCCGGCCTTCGCGCGGCTCCTTCAGCTCCACGAACACGCGCGAGCCGAGGAAGCGACCGAAGTGCGCCTGCGTGCGCAGCACCCGGTCGAAGCCGGGCGAGGAAACCTCGAGGGTGTAAGCGCTCGGAATCGGGTCTTCCACATCGAGCAGACCCGAGACCTCGCGGCTCACCTGCGTGCAATCATCGAGGGTGACGCCCGCCGGGCGGTCGATGAACAGGCGCAGCACCGCATGGGCCCGGCCCGCGGAATACTCGAGCTCGACGAGCTCATAGCCGAGCCGCGCCAGCAAGGGCTCGATGAGGGCGATGAGCCGCTCACGCAAGGTCCCCGTCACGATCGCCCACCCCTTCGAGGCGCTGCACGCGCCCGCCAAACAAAAATGGGCCTGAAGGCCCACCAAAAACAAAAAGCCCCACCGGGGGCTTTCCACTCTCGACTCCTCGGGGGTGCCGCGGTCTTCGCAGAACCGACCCCGGCACCGGCCACCCACCCCGCCCGCGGGCTCGAAGCCGCGGAGGGCCGCGCATTCTACCGGAACTGGCGCTGCCGAGGGAACAGCTTACGCGCCACGCAAGGACTCCCCACGAGTCCCTCCGCACTGGACCTGTATAGACAAGCTCGGTGCGCCGATGCATCATTGCCGCCCCACCGGCACTCCGGGGATGTGAGCGAATGTCACTCCACGCTGCTGCGGCCCGCTACCTGCAGGTGAAGCACTTCATCCTCGAGCAGATCGCCGGCGGCGCCCTGCCCGCCGGCGCGCGCGTACCCTCGGAGAATGAGCTGACACGCACGCTCGCGATCTCGCGCATGACCGCGAACCGGGCGCTGCGCGAGCTCGCCGCCGATGGCGTGCTGGTGCGGGTGGCGGGAGTGGGCACCTTCGTCGCCGAGCAGCGCGTGCACGCCCACCCGCTCGAGGTGCGCAATATCGCCGATGAGATCCGTGCGCGCGGCCACGAGCATCGGCTGAAGGTGCTGACGCTCGAGCCGGTGAGCGCCACCCGCGAGCTCGCCGAGCGCTGCGGCGTGAAGCTGGGAGCCACCCTCGACCACTCCCTCATCACGCACTTCGAGGACGGGACCCCGTTGCAGCTCGAGGAGCGCTACGTCAATCCCCAGGTCGCGCCCGGCTATCTGCACAACGATTTCGCTCGCACCACCCCGCACGAGTTTCTGATCCGGGTCGCCCCGCTGCAGCGCGCCGAGCACACCGTGCGCGCGCTGCTGCCTGAGCGGCGCATACGCCGTCTGCTCAAGCTCAAGAGCGGCGAGGCCTGCCTGCTCATCCTGCGGCGTACCTTTTCCAACGGCCGGGTCGCGAGTGTCGCTGACCTTTATCATCCGGGCTCGCGCTACGAGCTCACCGCCACCTGTCAGCCGAGGTCATCATGACGGCCCCCTCCGCCCGAGTGCCGCTGCGCGCCCCGCGCGGCTCGCAACTGTCCTGCCGCAGCTGGCTCACCGAGGCGCCGCTGCGCATGCTGATGAACAACCTCGATCCGGAGGTCGCAGAGCGGCCTTCCGAGCTCGTCGTGTATGGCGGCATCGGCAAAGCCGCGCGCAACTGGCAGTGCTACGAGCAGATCGTCGCTGCGCTGCGCGCGCTCGAGAACGATGAGACGCTGCTCATCCAGTCGGGCAAGCCCGTCGGCGTGTTCCGCACCCACGCCGATGCCCCGAGGGTGCTGATCGCCAACTCGAACCTGGTGGCGCGCTGGGCCGACTGGGAGCACTTCAACGCGCTCGATAAGCGCGGACTGATGATGTTCGGGCAGATGACCGCGGGCTCGTGGATCTACATCGGCAGCCAGGGCATCGTGCAGGGCACCTACGAAACCTTCATCGAGATGGGCCGCCAGCACTATGGCGGAAATCTCGCGGGCAAGTGGAT
>JAFAVO010000057.1 GCA_019242385.1 Gammaproteobacteria bacterium
GCACACACGCATTGTTGGACTGCGACGGCCTCGCGGGCAAGCACAGCCTGCGACCGAGGTGCGCGCGCGCGGTCAAGCTCCAGCTCGAGTGGGCTGAATTACCGCTGCGCTGAGCAGATGACCCTCAGCAGCTGAACCCAGTGTGAAAAATCCGGCGCGCATGTCCATTTCAGGCCGCTCCGTTCGTCGTATTTCCGAGGAGGGCGTCATGAAACCAACTGTGGATCTCGAGAGCCGGCGCGGGGTCGCTGGCACCGATTTGTCGCCTGGCGCACACAGTTGAGCGAGCCTTGCTTGCGCTGGTTCTGCTGCGATGGTGTCATCCGCAGTCATGACGGCTACGGACACCCGGCGCACGATCGACGCGGTATGGCGCATCGAATACGCGCGCCTCATCGCCGGCCTCACGCGCATGCTGCGCGATGTCGGGCTCGCCGAGGAGGTGGCGCAGGATGCGCTGGTTGTGGCGCTGGAGCAGTGGCCGCGCAGCGGTGTCCCGGACAACCCGGGGGCCTGGCTGATGGCGACCGCGAAACACCGCGCCATCGACCAGCTGCGGCGCCGGCGCATGCTGTCGCGCAAGCATCAGACACTCGGGTATGAGCTGGAGATGGAGCAGCTGAGCGACGGTGACTCGCTCGAGCGCAGCGCCGAAGACGTGGTCGGCGATGACCTGCTGCGGCTCATGTTCATCGCCTGCCATCCCCTGCTCTCGACCGAGGCCCGCACCGCGCTCACCCTGCGGCTGCTCGCCGGGCTCACCACCGCGGAGATCGCGCGCGCCTTCCTCGTGCCGGAGGCGACGATCGCGCAGCGCATCGTGCGTGCGAAACGCACGCTCGCGGCCGCGCGCGTGCCTTTCGAGACGCTGCCGCCCGAGCAGCTGCGCGAGCGTCTCTCCTCGGTGATGGAGGTCATCTACCTCGTATTCAACGAGGGCTACTCCGCCACCGCGGGCGATGACTGGATGCGCCAGGCGATGTGCGAGGAAGCGCTGCGTCTCGGGCGCATGCTGGCCGAGCTCGCGCCCCTCGAGTCCGAGGTGCATGGCCTCGTGGCGCTGATGGAGATCCAGGCCTCGCGGCTGCAGGCCCGCATCGGGCCCAACGGCGAACCGATCCTGCTCATGCAGCAGAACCGTGCGCTCTGGGACCAGCTGCTGATTCACCGCGGCCTGCTGGCGCTCGGGCGCGGCGAGGCGCTCGGCAGAATGCGGGGCCCGTATCTGCTGCAAGCGGCCATCGCCGCCTGCCACGCTCGCGCGGCGAGCGCGGCCGATACCGACTGGGTGCTGATCACCGCACTCTATGATGAGCTGGCACGGCTCACGCCATCACCGGTGGTCGAACTCAACCGCGCGGTAGCGGTCTCCATGGCGTATGGCCCAGCGGCCGGACTCGAGCTCGCCGACCGCCTCGCTTCGCAGGGTACGCTGCGCTCCTATCATCTGCTGCCGAGCGTGCGCGGGGACCTGCTCGCCAGACTCGGGCGCTATCGTGAGGCGCGCGGAGAATTCGAGCGCGCCGCCACGCTCACCCGCAACACGCGCGAGAGCCGTCTGCTGCTCGACCGCGCAGCCGCCTGCGAGCGCGAAGAGATCACATGACCTACATGCTGCTGATCGTCGAGCCGCAGGGCCAGCGGCGCGCCCGCGCGCCGCAAGAAGGGCGAGGCCTCTACCAGCAGATGCTCGATTACACCGCATCACTGAAGGCACGCGGGGTATTGCTCGCGAGCGATTCGCTGCGCGCTGCGGCGACGCGGCTGAGCGTGCGCGCCGGCAGGCAGAGCCTCATCGACGGACCGTTCACCGAATCGAAAGAGCTGGTCGGTGGATTCTTTCTGCTCGAGTGCGCAACGCGCGAGGAGGCGCTCGGGCATGCCGCCGAGTGTCCCGCGGCTCAGTGGGCCACGATCGAAGTGCGCGAGGTCGGGCCCTGCTACGAATGAGGTGGGTGTGCGCGCCGCACGCTCACAGCTGCGGTGCCCAGGAGCTGCACCATCCCGCCGCCTTCACCTCCTTGCCGGGGAAGAGCTGACAAGGTCCCTGCGCGGAGCCATCCGCTCCCTGATAGAGAGCACAGTTGGCACAGCTGCTGCCTGCCGCAGCGGCCCGTGCCTGACGGGCGTCCTCGACGTACTTCACCGCCTTCGCCTCGGGCGCATCCACCGAGAGCAAGGCCGCGGATGCCGCCAGGGTGCTGCGCACGGCGCTGCCGAGCGGCACCAGGCAGGCACTCAGCAGGAGGCGCCGAAGCAGGCGGCGACGCAGCAGCCAGACCTCCTCGCCCATGAGCGTCAGCTCGAGGACTGCGCGAATGACTCCATCATCAGCCCGGTGCCACCGCGCGAGACGTGGGCCACCACCGCGGTGCGGCGATGGAGCTTGGTGACGCCGCCCAGGTTGATGGCGAAGGACAACACCACGTGTTGGCCCTTACGCAGTCCGAGGTTCGAGGTCTCGATGAATACACCCGTTGCGCTCAGATTCACTGCTTTGCAAAGTTTGCGCCGGCCGCCAGGCACCGTGATGTACACGATGGTGCGCGCGCGATGCCTGGTGTGCAGTCGGCGTTCCACTGCGATTCCCCGTGATCGTGGTTCTTCGTGTTCTTCTGTCTGAGCGCGCGCCCATTATGCCCTGTGCAGCGCGGCGCGCCGCGGCGAATTGAACGTAATGTTTCGGTACTTCCGCTCAGCTGCTGTCGAGGAAGGAGCGGATCTCCCGTCCGAAAGTGTCGAGGTCCACGAGGAACGCGTCGTGCCCCTCGATGCAGGCGAGCGGTGCAAAGCGCGTCTTGACCCCGGCCGCCTCGAGAAACCCCGCGACCGCGTGCTGCTCGTTGATCGAGAAAAGCATGTCCGTCTGCACACCGATGACCAGCGCCTGCTCGAGCGAGGCCTTGCGGAACACCTCCACCGGGTCCCCGTGAGCTGTCAGATCGAAACGGTCCATGGAACGCGAGATATAAAGGTAACAGTTGGCATCGAAGGCACTGACGAAGCGTTGCGCCAGGCTCTCGAGATAACCCTGGACCGCAAACTCGGCGGCGAAGGGTCCACCGTGCCGCATGCCCTCTCGGATCGGCTGCCGGCCGAAGCGCAGCTGCCACTCCGCGGCCGACCGGTAGGTCACGGTGCCCAGCTTGCGTGCCAGCCGCTGCCCGGTGGAGGGCGGGGTGTCGGAGGAGTAGTTGCCCCCCGCCCAGGCCGGGTCCGAGGTGATGCATTCCCGCTGGATGGACCGTAGTGCAATGGCGAAGGGGGCCGCCGCGGCAGTCCCGGAAATGCAGACCAGCCGCCGCGCCGCACCGGGGAACAGTGCCGCATAGGCCAGAACGACCATGCCCCCGAGCGAAGGCCCCATGACGGTATCCAGGCGACTGATCCCGAGCGTGCGAACGGTCTCGAAGCCCGCCCGCGCGATGTCCTCGACCGAAAGGTCGGGGAAGCCGAGCCGGTAGGGTTTGCCGGTGGCGGGATCCTCCGAGGCGGGCCCGGTCGAGCCGAAGCAGCTGCCGAGGGAGTTCACACAGACCACGAAGAAGCGCTCCGTGTCGAGGGCGAGATTCGGACCCACCATCCCCTCCCACCAGCCCGGACTTGGATCCTCCGGGGAACCGGCGGCGTGTGCCGGTGGGGAAAGCCCGGTGAACAACAGCACGGCGTTGTCGCGCGCGGCGTTCAGCCTTCCCCAGGTCTCGTAGGAAATGCGGGCCCGGTGCAGCGAGCCTCCGCGCCACATGGGAAAGGGATCCGGCAGGTGTGCGTAGCGACGCGCATCCATGTTGGAAGAGCACTCCGCCGCGTACCCGCGCCAGGCGGGGCGCGGCTAGGGCTCCGGATCGCTACCCTCGGCGATCCCCTCGAAGAGTATCGTCGAGAGATACCGCTCGCCGGTGTCCGGCAACATGGCGAGAATCACCGCGCCCTGCGGCGCATCGGCCGCGACCTTCAGCGCCGCGGCAAAGGTGGCGCCGGAAGAGATCCCGCAGAAAATCCCCTCCTTGCTCGCGAGCTGGCGTGCCGCGCTCACCGCCTCGGCGTCGATGACCGTGACGATGCTGTGGGCAACCTCACGATCGAGCACCGCCGGGACGAAATCGGGGGTCCATCCCTGAATCTTGTGAGGCGCCCAGGGCTTGCCCGAGAGCATCGCCGCGCCCGCGGGCTCGCAGGCAATGATCTGCACCTCGGGCCGCGCGAGGCGGATCATCTGCCCGGCTCCGGTCAGCGTGCCCCCGGTGCCCCAGCCGGTCACGAAGTAGTCCAGCCGACGGCCGGTGAAATCCTGAATGATCTCCGGGCCGGTCGTACTGCGGTGGTAGGCCGGGTTCGCCTCGTTCTCGAACTGGCGCGCGAGAAACCAGCCGTGCTTTTGCGCCAGCTCCCGGGCCTTGCGGACCATGCCGCTGCCGCGCTCGGCCGCGGGGGTGAGGATCACGCGTGCGCCCATAATGCGCATGAGCTTGCGTCGCTCGACCGAGAAGGTCTCGGTCATCACCGCGACGAAAGGGTAGCCCTTGGCTGCGCACACCATCGCCAGCGCAATCCCGGTGTTACCCGAGGTGGCCTCGACGACGGTCTGTCCGGGCTTGAGCGCCCCGGTACGCTCGGCGTCCTCGATGATCGCGATGGCGAGACGGTCCTTGACCGAGGCCAGCGGGTTGAAGAACTCGCACTTCACGTACATGGTCACGTGCTGAGGCGCGAGGCGCTGAATGCGCACGATGGGTGTCTTCCCGATCGTGCCGAGAATGCTCTCGTAGATCATGATGTCCTTCTACGCTCGCCGTGAGAGGCGCGGCAAGACGCCGTGCGCTCGTTGTAAGACTTTGTCGTTATGATGGCATGATCAGACTGCAGAAGCTGCTTGCCGAGGCGGGTCTCGGCTCGCGCCGCACCATCGAGCAATGGATCCGCGCCGGCCGCGTCAGCGTTGGCGGCCGTCCGGCGCAGCTCGGTGACCGGGCATCGCGCACCGATGAGGTGTGCCTCGATGGCCGCAAGCTCGACCTCACGGCCGAGGTCGCCCCGGCGGAGCTACTCCTTTATTACAAGCCCGTGGGCGAGGTCACCACCCGCAGCGATCCGCAGGGAAGGCCGACCGTGTTCGAGCGGCTGCCGCCCCCGCGCCAGGGCCGCTGGATCAGCATCGGGCGGCTCGATGTGAACACTGCGGGGCTGCTGCTGCTGACGACGGACGGGGAGCTCGCGCATCGCCTGATGCACCCCTCGAGCGAGGTCGAGCGGGAATACCTGGTCCGGGTGCGGGGACAGCCTGGCCCGGGGGTCATCCGTGCGCTGCTCCAGGGGGTGGCACTGGAGGATGGCCCGGCGCGGTTCGATAGCGTCGCACCCCAATCCGCAGCGGCGCACGCTGCGCACGGCAGCTTCCGGGTGGTACTGCACGAGGGCAGAAACCGCGAGGTGCGCAGGCTCTGGGAGGCGGTCGGCTTCGAGGTCAGCCGCTTGCTCCGGATCCGCTATGGACCCATCGAGCTTCCGAGGGACATGCGGCCCGGGAGCGCCCGGCGGGCGGATGAGGCGGCGTTCGGCAGCCTGCGGGCCGCCACCGGCGGCCCCCGCTAGCAAGTTACGGGCCAGGAACGCATTGACACCCCGGCGGCGCAAAATCACAATACGCGGCTCGTTTTGCGGAGGGGTACCCAAGCGGCCAACGGGAGCAGACTGTAAATCTGCCGGCTTACGCCTTCGAAGGTTCGAATCCTTCCCCCTCCACCACCTGAGGGGCCGGAGGGCGAACCGAAGCGGGGCCGGCAGAGAACGCCATCAGCGCGGGTGTAGTTCAATGGTAGAACCTCAGCCTTCCAAGCTGATGACGTGGGTTCGATTCCCATCACCCGCTCCACGTTAGTCCGCGGTGTTGGCGGCCGGCGTCGGCCCAGGTAGCTCAGTTGGTAGAGCACGTCCT
>JAFAVO010000076.1 GCA_019242385.1 Gammaproteobacteria bacterium
GCGATGGTGGTGATCTCCGCGCCGGTGAGCGAGAAGTACACCGTCACCGCGCCGGCGAGCACCGAGACCCACCCCTTCGGGGCGAAGCCGCCATAGCGGGTGAGGTTGGCGAAGGTCGGCCCGCTGGCGGAGGTATAGCCGCAGGCGAAGGCCGCGGTGAGCGCAATGAAGACCACGATCGCCGCCACCTTGATCGAGGCGAACCAGAACTCGAACTCCCCGTAGGAGCGGGCCGAGAGCAGATTGACGCCGGTCATCACCGCCATCAGCAGGAGCCCGAGGAGCCACGCCGGCAGCCCGAGCCAGCCATGGAGAATCGTCGCCCCCGCGATGGCCTCCACCGGGACCACGATGATCCAGAAGTACCAGTACAGCCAGCCGGCGACGAAGCCGGCCCAGGGACCCAGGCCCACCCGCGCGAACTCGGTGAAGGAGCGCACCGTCGGCAGCGCCATGGCCATCTCACCGAGCATGCGCATCACCAGCAGCACCAGAGTGCCGGTGATCAGATAGCTGAGGACGATCGCCGGCCCGGTGGCGACGATGGCGGCACTGCTGCCGACGAACAGGCCCGCACCGATGATGCCGCCGATCGAGATCATGGTGACGTGGCGCGGTTGCAGTGAGCGGCTGAGCTCGGTCATGGGCCTCCTGTCACCTCGCGAGCCGCCGCTCGGGCCGCCGCGTGTGGCCGAGCGAGGCCGCCTGCGCGCTCTGCAACAGCAGCGGTGCCAGCTTGGCGCGCAGCTGCGCGAGCGTCCAGCGGCTGGTCGGCGCGGAGATGTTGAGCGCCGCCAGTGGCTGGCCGTCTTCCCCGAGCACCGGCGCCGCGATGGTCACATCGCCGCGGTAATACTCCTGATCGGACCAGGCGTACCCGGCATCACGGGCGGCCTCGATGCGCTTGCAGATCTGTTGCAGGTCGGTGAGGGTCTGCGCCGTGTGCGTGGCGAGGCGCGAGCGCAGCAGGATGCGGCGCGCGGCCGCGGCCGGCAGCGCCGACAGGTAGGCGCGCCCCGAGGCGGTGCAGTACATCGGCAGCCGCCGTCCGACCGGCATATGGATGTGGAAGGGTTGCAGACTGGGAAAGCGCGCGATGAATACCATGTCGGTGCCGTCCGGCTCCGACAGGCTCACCGATTCACCGCTCGCCTGGTTGAGCTCGATCAGATGCGCGGTCGCGTGCTCGAGCAGCGCGTGCCCGGACAGGTAGGCTTCGGTGAGCGCCAGCGCGCGCACCGTGAGCACCCAGCGGCGCAGCCGCGTGTCGCGCCGCAGGTATCCGAGCCGCAGCAGCGTGTGGATACAGCGCTGCGCGGAGCTGGTGGTCATACCGGCGGCCGCGGCGAGCTCGGCGAGGCCGAGAGTACGGCGGTCGCCGCCGAAGGTCTCGAGCATGCTGAGCGCCTTCTGCACCGAGCTGTTGAACAGCGGGTCGCGCGGGCGCAGCGGACGAACCTTGCGCGACGGGCGCTTCATGCGCTGCAGTATAGGCGTATCGATAATCGATAGCTACGCAGTGAGGCTGGCGGCACCGCCCATCCACGGCTGCAGCGCCGCCGGGATGCTCACCGAGCCATCAGCCTGCTGGCAATTCTCCAGCAGCGCGACCAGCGTGCGCCCGACCGCGAGTCCCGAGCCATTGAGCGTGTGTACCGGCTCGGGCTTGCCGCTCGCCGGGTTGCGCCAGCGCGCCTGCATGCGCCGCGCCTGAAATGCCTCGAAATTGCTGCAGGAGGAGATCTCCCGATAACGCTGCTGCGAGGGCAGCCAGGCTTCGAGGTCATAGGTCTTGGCGCTGCCGAAGCCGACATCACCGGCGCACAGCGCCACGCGGCGATAAGGAATCGCCAGGCGCTGCAGCACCGTCTCGGCGTGCCCGGTGAGCTCCTCGAGCGCAGCATAGGAATCGGCCGGACGCACGATCTGCACCAGCTCGACTTTGTCGAACTGGTGATTGCGGATCATGCCGCGCGTGTCCTTGCCAGCCGCGCCCGCTTCGGAGCGGAAGCAGGGGGTATGGGCCACGTACTTCATGGGGAGCGCTGCCGCATCGAGAATCTGCTCACGCGCGAGGTTCGTGACCGGCACCTCCGCGGTCGGAATCAGAAAGTACGCCTGTGGACCTCCCTGCACCGCGAACAGATCGGCGGCGAACTTGGGCAGCTGCCCGGTACCGATGAGTGCCTCGGGTCGCACCAGGTAGGGCACGTACACCTCGGTATAACCGTGCTCGCGCGTGTGCAGGTCGAGCATGAACTGGCCGAGGGCGCGGTGCAGTCTCGCCACCTGTCCGCGCATCACCACGAAGCGGCTCCCGGCGATGCGTGCCGCGGCTTCGAAGTCGAGACCACCGAGCTGCGCGCCGATCTCGATGTGATCGCGCGGCGCGAATTCGAAGCGGCGCGGCTCGCCCCAGCGCGACAACTCCCGATTGGCGCTCTCATCACGCCCTTCGGGCACGGACTCGTGCAGCAGATTCGGCAGCCCGAGCTGCCATTGCTCGAGCTCCTGCTGCACGCTCTCGAGCTGCGCCTCTGCGCGCGCGAGCTCGCTGCTGAGTCCTTCACCGCTGGCGATCAGCGCGGCAATGTCCTCACCGCGCGCCTTGGCCTGACCGACCGCCTTCGCCTGGGCATTGCGCTCGGCACGCAGGCGATCCACCTCCACCGCCCAGGGCTTGCGCTTCTCCTCGAGCGCCCTGAGCGCGCTCACATCGAGCACGAAGCCGCGGCGCGCGAGGTTGCGCCCGACGGCATCCGGATCGGAGCGCAGCAGCTTCGCATCGATCACTCGGTTCGGCCTTTCGTTGGCGAATGCGACCGCAGCCGGGCGAGCGCTTCGCCGATTTTCACTTCGAGCCCGCGCGGCACGGGCCGATAGTATCGCCGATCCGGCAGCTCATCCGGGAGGTAACGCTCCCCGGCGGCAAACGCATCGGGCTCATCATGCGCGTACCGATAGTTGCGCCCATAACCGAGATCCTTCATCAGCCGGGTGGGGGCGTTGCGCAGCCGCAGCGGCACATCGAGCGTGCCGAATTCCTCCACATCTGCCATCGCCTCCCCCATGGCGAGGTATACCGCGTTGCTCTTGGGCGCACAGGCGAGATACACCACCGCAGTGGCGATCGCGAGCTCGCCCTCCGGTGTGCCGAGGCGTTGATAGGCCTGCCAGGCGTCGATACACAGGGTGAGCGCGCGCGGATCGGCGAGCCCGATATCCTCCACCGCCATGCGCGTCACGCGGCGCGCGATGTAGATCGGGTCGCAGCCGCCATCGAGCATGCGGCACAGCCAATAGAGCGCTCCGTCCGGGTCGGTACCGCGCACCGCCTTGTGGAGCGCGGAGATCTGGTCGTAGAACTGGTCCCCTCCCTTGTCGAAGCGTCGGTGGCTGCCACCGGCGACCTCCTGTGCCATCGCCAGGCTCAGTTGCCGTGCGCCCGCCGCCTCGGCCAGACCCGCGGCGAGCTCGAGCATGTTGAGCGCACGGCGGGCATCCCCATCGGCGGCGCGCGCCAGCAGGTCGAGCGCGGCAGGCTCGGCCTCGAGCTGCTGGCGCCCGAGCCCCCGCTCGTCATCCGCGAGCGCGGTGCGCAGCAGCGACAGCAGGTCATCGAGCGACAGAGGTTGCAGCACGTACACCCGCGCGCGCGACAGCAGCGCGCTGATGACCTCGAACGAGGGGTTTTCGGTGGTGGCGCCGATGAAAATCAGAGTTCCGTCCTCGAGATACGGCAGAAAGGTGTCCTGCTGTGCCTTGTTGAAGCGATGGACCTCATCGAGAAACAGCAGCGTCGGGCGACCGTGCTGCGCGCGTGCGCTGCGCGCGGCTTCCACCGCGGCGCGGATGTCCTTGACCCCGGCCATGACCGCCGAGAGTGCGATGAAGTGGGCGTTGGCGGCCTGCGCGATGAGTCGCGCGAGCGTGGTTTTGCCGGTGCCGGGCGGCCCCCACAGGATCAGCGAATGCAGCTGGCCGCCCTCGATGCTCGCCGAGAGAGGCTTGCCGGGACCGAGCAGGTGGCGTTGCCCGACGAACTCGGCGAGATTGCGTGGCCGCATGCGGTCCGCGAGCGGGCGCAGCGGGTCGTTCACTTGCGTGCCGTGCCGATGACATCGGCCCCGGCGGGCGGTGTGAAGCTCACGTCCGCTGGCCGGACCGATCCGTTGCGCTCGATTTTCTGGAAGATGATCGTGGCGGTCTGATCGAGCTTGTCCTCGAGGATCATGCGGCGCAGCTCGCCGTGCTCGAAGCCGAAGAGCGCACTGCGGAAGTCCGCCTGCGCGCCGGCAGGCTCGACCAGCACCCAATCGAGACCCTCGCGCTCGCCCGCGGATGAGATGTTGAAGCTCTTGCGCACATCCACCGCGCCGGAGAGCAGCATCGCCGGTGTGGCGGAAAGCGCGGTATCTACGGGCTTCACCGTGACCTGTTGCAGATCGCGGTCGTAGAACCAGAGGTTCGTGCCGTCGCAGACCATGAGCTGGCCGGCACCACCTGCGGCGGTGGCCGCCCTGGCGTTTCCGGCACCGGAGTCCCCGGCTACCGGCTGGGGATGCACGTCCCAGCTGAATTTTCCGGGCCGTTGCACGATCAGGGTGCCGGTGGCGCGGTCGATCTCGCGCCCATGCGGATCGGCGAGTGTTTGCAGGAAGCTGGCGCGCAGCGTGTGCAGATTATCGAGGTACTTGTCGAGCGGCGTCGGCGCGCTGTTGGCGGCCGCCGCCACCGCAGCCGGCGGCGGGAGCGGCGGTGCTGCGAGCACGCCTGCACCCGGCGCCACGCTCAGCAGTGTCGGCAGGAACCAGCCCCAGCGGGCGGCGCGCCGCTCACTCATCGGGCGGCGCCGGCGCGAGCACATCGCGGGCGCCATTGGGTTGCAGCGGACCGACGAGCCCGGCCAGCTCCATGGCCTCCAGCAGTCGCGCGGCGCGGTTGTAACCGATCTTCAAGCGACGCTGTACATAGGAAATGGAGGGCTTGCGCTCTGTGGTGACGATGCGCACCGCCTCGTCGTAGAGCGGATCGGCTTCCGCGTCCTCGCCGTTGCCGCCCGCGCCCTCGCCTTCCTCGCCGCTCAGGCCGGCGATCGGGGTCTTCGGCCCGGACAGCACCTCCTCGATGTAGTTCGGCGGTGCCGGAGTCTTCAGCACCTCGACCACCCGATGAACCTCCTGATCGGAGACGAAGGCACCGTGCACGCGCGTCGGCAGCGAAGTGCCTGGCGGCAGATACAGCATGTCGCCATGGCCGAGCAGCGTCTCGGCGCCCATCTGGTCGAGGATGGTCCGCGAGTCGACCCGGGCAGAGACCTGGAAGGCGATGCGGCAGGGAATGTTGGCCTTGATGAGGCCGGTGATCACGTCCACCGAAGGGCGCTGCGTCGCGAGCACCAGGTGGATGCCCGAGGCGCGCGCCTTCTGCGCGAGGCGCGTGATGAGCTCCTCGACCTTTTTGCCGACCACCAGCATGAGGTCGGCCAGCTCATCGACCACCACCACCACGTAGGGCAGCGGCGTGAGGTCGGGGATCTCGCGCTGATCGATGCTCGGGTCATTGGCCGCTCTGAGCATCATGACCGGATCGCGGATCGGTTTGCCCGCGTCGATCGCGTCCTTGACCCGCCGATTGAAGCCGGCGATGTTGCGCACGCCGAGCGCCGCCATCAGCTGATAGCGGCGTTCCATCTCGGCCACGCACCAGCGCAGCGCGTTGGCCGCCTGCTTCATGTCGGTGACGACCGGCGCGAGCAGATGCGGGATGCCTTCGTAGACCGACAGCTCCAGCATCTTCGGGTCGATCATGATCAGGCGCACGTGCTCCGCGGTCGATTTGTACAGCAGCGACAGCACCATGGCATTGATACCGACCGACTTGCCCGAGCCGGTCGTGCCCGCGATCAGCAGGTGCGGCATACGCGTGAGATCCGCGACCACCGGAGCGCCGCCGATGTCCTTGCCGAGGGCGAGCGCGAGCGGTGAGTGCATCTCGTCGTAGGCCTTGGAGCGGATGATCTCCCCGAGAGTGACTACCTCGCGTTTCTCGTTGGCAATCTCCAGCCCCATCACGCTCTTGCCCGGAATCACCTCCACCACGCGGACCGAGAGTACCGAGAGCGCGCGTGCCAGGTCCTTGGCGAGTGCGGTGATCTGACTGGCCTTGACCCCGGGCGCCGGACGCAGCTCGAAGCGTGTGACCACCGGGCCCGGTTGCACCGCCACTACCTCCGCCTCGATGGAGAAATCCTTGAGCTTCATCTCTACGAGCCGCGACAGCGCCTCGAGCGCCTCCGCGGAGTAGAGCGGCTCGCGCGGCGGCGGATCATCGAGCAGCTTCAGCGGCGGCAGCTCGCTCGCCTTCGGCGGATCGAACAGCGGCACCTGCCGCTCACGGTCGACGCGCGCGCTTTTCTCCACGACCGGTGCCGGCGCCTCGATGCGCGGCGGCGCACGCAGCGCGGATTTCTTCTGCGCGCTCTCGACCGACTCCTTGCGCGCCTGGCGGCGCTCGCGGCCTTCGGCCGCAGCGCGTGAGGAGCTCCAGCGTGCGCGCAGGAAGCCGATCCCCGCCCAGGCGGCAGCGCCGAGGCGGTCCATGACGGTGAGCCAGGAGACCCCGAATGCCAGCGACAGCCCCGCCATCCAGGCGGCGATCATGAGGAGCGTCGCGCCGAGGAAGTCGACGCCTTTCGCCAGCCCGCCGCCGACTACGCTGCCGACGACCCCGCCGGCGCTCTGGCGCAGCACGCCGGGCTGCCAGTGGAGCGTGCTCAGCGCACAGCTCGCGATGAGCACCAACATGAACCCGAGACTGCGCACCAGCGTGTTGGCGCGCGAGCCGGCGCTGTCGGTGCGCAGTCGCCGCTGCAGACCCCAGCAGGCACCGGCCAGCACCAGTGGAAACAGGAACGCGGGCCGGCCGAAGAGGAAAAAGAGCACATCGGCCACCCAGGCGCCGATCACCCCGATGCGGTTGTGCACGGTGCCGGAGGTGCCGGTGAAGGAGAAGCCCGGATCCTCGGGACTGTAGGTGACGAGCGCCATGAACAGCACCAGCGCCACGATGGCGAGCGCGATGATCGCGCTCTCGCGCAGGCCGCGGCTCACCGCGGAGCTGAAACGCGACGCACTGCGCGCCTGCACGGAAGATTCCGCCAATCTGC
>JAFAVO010000305.1 GCA_019242385.1 Gammaproteobacteria bacterium
GACCACTTCGGAGGGGTGCTTGACGCGTTTCCACGCCATGTCGGTGATGTGCAGCAGGCCATCGATGCCACCGAGATCGACGAACGCACCGTAATCGGTGAGGTTCTTGACGGTGCCGCGCACCACGGCGCCTTCCTGCAGGTTGTCCATGAGCGCCGAGCGCTCCGCCGAGAACTCCTGCTCCACCACCGCACGGCGTGAGACCACGACGTTATTGCGCTTCTGGTCGAGCTTGATGACCTTGAACTCGAGTGGCTTGCCTTCGAGGTAGGAGGTGTCGCGCACCGGACGCACATCGACGAGCGAGCCCGGCAGGAACGCACGCACGTTCTCGATCTCGACCGTGAAGCCGCCCTTGACGCGTCCGGTAATGACGCCGGTCACGATCTCCGACTTGTTGAAGGCTTCCTCGAGGCGCGTCCAGGTGCGCGCACGCTTGGCCTTCTCGCGCGAGAGGCGCGTCTCGCCGGTACCGTCCTCGACCGAGTCGAGTGCCACCTCCACCTGTTCGCCGGCCTTGACCTCGATTTCCCCCCGCTCGTTCTTGAACTGATCGAGGGGAATGACGGCTTCGGACTTCAGACCTACGTTGACGATGACGACGTCGCTGGTGACTTCGACGACGAGCCCGGTAAGGATCATTCCCGGGCGAATGCGCTGGTTGGCGAGACTCTGCTCGAAGAGCTGGGCAAAACTTTCTGTCATACCTTCACTGATGCCACGCATTACGCGTGTATGTACTGGAGCCGCCGTCCGCTGCGGTCCAGGAAAACGTAACGGGCACTCGCGTCCTGCGTGTGCCTTCCTCGGATGTCCTTCTCCCGTGCGTATCGCGACGAGCGGCCCCTAAGGCCACAAGCGACGAGCGGCTCCCAGTTCCAGCACCCTCTGCACCACGGCCTCGACCGACAAAGCGGTCGAGTCGATAACGCAGGCATCGGGCGCCGCCTTCAGTGGGGCGACCTCACGGGTCTGATCCCTTAAATCCCGCTCGGCTATCTCGCGCGAAAGGGCGGGAAGGCTAACATCGGACCCCTTGTCTTTCAACTGCTTATGTCTTCGGAGGGCTCTTTCCCGGGGGGTGGCGGTCAGGAAAATTTTTAAGTCCGCGGCGGGGAAGACCACGGTGCCCATATCGCGCCCGTCCGCGACCAGACCCGGGGGTTCCGCAAAGGCTCGTTGGCGTGCCAGCAGCGCCTCGCGCACCGCCGGCCAGGCCGCCACCCGCGAGGCGCCCTGGCCGGCCTCCTCGGAGCGGATGGCGGAGGTGACCTCCTGAGCATCGAGCGTGATGCGCTCGCCCCCATCGGGGCCGACCTTGAAGGATGCGCCCATGCGGCGTGCAAGGGCAGCGTGACCGGACACATCATCCCTCGCCAGGCCCGCTGTCGATCCCGCCAGTGCCACCAGCCGGTAGAGTGCGCCGCTATCGAGGAGGTGCCAGCCGAGCTTGCGTGCGAGCGCGCGGCTGATGGTCCCCTTGCCCGAGCCGCTCGGCCCGTCGATGGTGACAATGGGGCACGCCGCTGTCTTTGACATCGCAACAGTGTCCCTCAGAGCGTCGCGAGGCCCAAGCCCGCCTGGCGCGCACAGTCCTCGAATCCGGGAAAGCTCGTCGCGACATTCGCGACGTCCGTGATCTCGATCGGCGCACGGGCCCGCAGCGCGGCGATGGCGAAGGCCATGGCGATGCGGTGGTCGCCCATGCTGTCGATCACTCCGCCGCAGAACTCCCTTCTCCCCTGGATACGTAATCCATCGGGCAGGAGCTCGTGCTCGACACCGAGCACCGCGAGCCCGCTCGCCACGGCGGCGAGACGATCGCTCTCCTTGACCCGCAGCTCACCCGCGCCGCGCACGAGCGTCTCCCCCTGCGCGGCCGCGGCGGCCACGAAAAACACAGGCAACTCATCGATGGCGAGCGGTACCAGGGCCTCCGGAACGGTGATGCCCTGCAGCGGAGCGCGCGAGACCTCGATATCGGCAATCGGCTCGAGGTCGCGCCGGGTCGTGCCGGGGCGCGGGTGAATGCGGATGTCCGCACCCATGAGCTTCAGGAGCTCGAGAAGCCCGGTCCGGGTCGGATTGATGCCGACATTGGTAAGCGTGAGCGGCCGCTCGGCCGCGAGCGCGGCGGCGACCAGGAAAAAGGCCGCGGAGGAGAAATCCGCCGGTACGCCCACCTTCGCCGCCCGCAGGTCCTCACCACCCTCGAGGGTGATGACGCGCGCCTCCTGATGCACCCGGATCCCGAAGGCCCGCAGCATGCGCTCGGTATGGTCGCGCGAGGGCGCGGGCTCGGTGAGCTGCGTCGCGCCCCGGGCAGAAAGGCCCGCGAGCAGCAGCGCGGACTTCACCTGGGCGCTCGCCACTGGGAGCGTATAGGTGATCCCGTGCAGCTGCGGGGTCCCGTGGATCACCACCGGGGGCCGGCCCGCCTGCGTGTCGATGTGCGCGCCCATGCGGCGCAACGGCTCGGCGACACGCTCCATCGGTCGCCGCATGAGTGAGGCATCGCCGATGAGGGTCGCGTCGAAATCCTGCGGCGCGAGGACGCCCATCATCAAGCGCATCGCCGTGCCGGCATTACCCAGATCGAGGGGTGCCGCAGAGGGCGCGAGGCCGCGCCGCCCGCGGCCGTGCACGCGCACATCCGTCGCCGCCGGCCGCTCGATGCGCACGCCGAGCGCCTCGAGCGCGCGCGCGGTCGCCAGACAATCCTCGCCGGCGAGAAAACCGCTGATGTGCGTCTCCCCCTCCGCGAGTGCCCCCAACATCAGCGCGCGGTGCGAGATCGACTTGTCGCCCGGCACGGTGAAGGTACCGCTGACCGTGCCGCCGGGTGCGACCCGCCAGGCACGCGGCGGGGCGAGGCTCACTGCACTGCCCGCGGGTAGGAGCCCAGCACGCGGAACAGCGACGCGCGCTTCTTCAGCGCGGCGAGTGCGCGCGCGACGTGCCGCTCGGCGGCGTGTCCCTCGAGATCCATGAAGAAGACATAATCCCACTTGCGGCGGCGCGAGGGACGCGACTCGATGCGTGTCAGGCTGACACGGTGCCGGGCGAGCGGCTCGAGCAGCCGGTAGAGCGCTCCGGGGGCATCGGTGTGCCCGACCGACACGAGCAGCGTGGTGCGATCCTCTCCGCTCGGCTCGAAGAGCTTGCGGCCGAGCACCAGGAAGCGGGTGGTGTTGTCGGCGCGATCCTCGATCTCCGCCGCCAGCACCTTGAGCCCATAGACCTGCGCCGCGGTCTCCCCGGCGATGGCGGCGCTGCCCTCCTCGTCCCGCGCGCGCCGCGCTCCCTCGGCGTTACTGGAGACCGGCACCTGCTCGACTCCCGGCAGGTGCTCCTCGAGCCACTGGCGGCACTGCGCGAGCGACTGCGGATGCGAGCAGACACGGGCGATGCGCGACAGCGCGCTCATGGTGCCCATCAGGTGATGGCGGATGCGCAGCTCCACCTCGCCGCAGACCTTCAGCGGCGAGGTGAGGAAGCGGTCGAGGGTGTGGTTGACCGTACCTTCGGTCGAGTTCTCGATCGGCACCACGCCGAAGTCGGCGCTCGCGGCCTCCACCTCGTGGAACACCTCATCGATCGAGGCGAGCGGCAGCGCGCGCACCGAGTGGCCGAAGTGGTTGAGCACGGCAGTCTGGGTGAACGTGCCCTCCGGGCCGAGAAAGGCCACCTTTAGCGGCTCCTGCTGCGCAAGACACGCCGACATGATCTCGCGAAAGAGCCGCAACACCTCCTCGTTGCGCAGCGGACCGGCGTT
Source organism: Gammaproteobacteria bacterium (assembly GCA_019242385.1). GTDB lineage: Bacteria > Pseudomonadota > Gammaproteobacteria > Steroidobacterales > Steroidobacteraceae > 13-2-20CM-66-19. The sequence continues at coordinate 3,776 of JAFAVO010000305.1, forward strand.
GCGCGCCCGCGCCTGCCGCAGCACCTGGGCCTCGCGTTCGGGACGATAGAAATCCACGGTGCGTCCATCGCGCGTCTTGGAGATACCGACCTGCTGCGCGAGACGTGCGCGCTCATTCAGCAGGCGGTGGATCTGCTCATCGACGGCATCGATGCGGCCGCGCACATCCTCGAGCACGGCCGGCGGCTGGCCGGCAGGCGACGCCGGCGCCGAAGCTGCGGCGCGGCGAGCGGCGCGTGAGCGGGATGCGGCGGGCGGACGGCGCGGCGCGGCCATGTGATTCAGATGATACGTGCCGAGAGCACGCCGTCTATCGCCCGGATGCGGGTCAGCAGCGGCTCCCCGAGCGCGCCGTCGGCATCGATGAGCGTGTAGGCGTACTCGCCGCGCGACTTGTTGAGAAGATCGGCGATGTTGATGCCCTGCGCTGCGAGACACGTGGAGATCTGCCCGACCATGTTGGGGACGTTGCGGTTCGCGACACCGAGGCGGGTCGTATTGGGCACGCGTGGCAGGATGGCGTCCGGATAGTTCACGCTGTTGCGGATGTTGCCGTTCTCGAGGAAATCGCGCATCTGCTCCGCCACCATGATGGCGCAGTTCTCCTCGGCCTCGCCGGTGGAGGCTCCCAGATGCGGCAGCGTCATCACCCGTGGATGTCCCTTGAGCGCGCGTTTGGGGAAATCGCACACGTAGGCGTGCAGCCGCCCGGCATCGAGCGCGCTCAGCACCGCCGCCTCATCGACGATGGCGGCGCGAGCGAAGTTGAGGATCGTGCCCCCTGGGCGCATGAGCGCGAGCCGCGGCGCATTCACCAGCGCCCGCGTGCTCTCGTTCAGCGGCACGTGCACGGTGATGGCGTCGGCGCGCGCAAACAGGTCATCGAGCGAGAGTGCCTGCTCGACACTCGATGAGAGCTGCCACGCGCGCTGCACGGTGAGCTGCGGATCGTAGCCGAGCACCTTCAT
>JAFAVO010000320.1 GCA_019242385.1 Gammaproteobacteria bacterium
GGGGTGGCCTAGGGTTCCGGCGCCTTGAACCAGGGCCGCGGATCGACGGGCTTGCCGGCCTTGCGGATCTCGAAATAGAGCTCGGGGCGGGGGCTTCCACCGCTGTCACCGGCGGCCGCGATGGTGTCCCCGGCCGCGACCTGCTCACCGGCCGCCTTGTACAGCCGCTCGTTGTGTCCGTAGAGGCTCAGGTACCCATCGCCGTGATCCACGATGGCAAGGAGCCCGAGGCCCGGGAGCCAGTCGGCGTAGATCACGCGCCCCTGGCACACAGCCTTCACGGGTGCACCGCGCTCGGTTGCGACCAGCATTCCGTCCCAGTGCACCCCGCCGGCGCGGGTATCGCCATAGCGCGCCAGGAGGTGACCGCTGACCGGCCAGGCGAGCTTTCCGCGCAGCCGCGAGAAGGCATCGTTGCCCTCCACCGGGAAACGCTCCATGGCGGCGCGCAACTCGCGCACGAGCTTCTCGAGACCGGACTGCTGCGCGCGCAGCCGCTCGAGATTCTGCGCACGGCTGCGAGATTGCGTCTCGAGGCTCACCAGCACGTGGCTGCGCCGCTCGCGTGCCTGCTCGAGATCGTTGAGCTGCGCGCGCTGCTCCTTCTCGAGCTCGGCGAGCTTCGTATCCTCGGCCTCGAGTTCGGCGTCGAGCTCGGCGAGCCGGCGTACGTCATCCTCGATGAGGTGGATCTGCCCAGCACGCGCATGGCCGAAGTAGCTGTAGTAGGCGAACACCCGCCCGGCGAGCGCGGGGTCTTTCTGGTTGAGGAGCAGCTTGAACGGCTCCTGCCGGCCGATGAGGTAAGCCGCGCGCATCTGACCGGCGAGCGCTTCGCGGTTCTCATCCAGCTGCTTCTCCCGCGTGCGCTTCTCGGCTGCGAGGGCGGCGCGCCTCGCGGCGTCCTCGGCGCGCTGGTGGCGAACATCGGCAAGCGCATCGCGTGCGCGGGCCACCTGCAGCTCGGCGCCTCGCAGCTCCCGTGTCAGCCGATCGCGCTCGACCTGCTCGGCGCTCACCTGGCGGGTGACGCGCTCGATCTCCGCCTTGACCGCCTGCAGTTGCTCCTCCGCTTTGCGGGCATCGCTCTCGGGGCGGGCGGCGCTCGCGGGTGGGGCCCCCGCGGCTGGGAGCACCATGGCGAGAAAGCCCAGGAGGGCTGCCGCGGCAGGAAAACGCCTGCGCTGGAAGCTCGTCCATGCAGCGCATAGCGGGACGCTATAATGCGCGCCCTTTTGCGTCAGCAAGTTAGCCTCCTCACCCATGGACCGTATCCTCGACTTCGCCAGCCACCACCCCTGGCTCGCCACCGCCACCGCCGTGCTCGTGGCCCTGGTCGTTGTATACGAAATGCGGCTGCGCTCGGAAGGCCTGCGCTCGATCTCGCCGCAGGAGCTCATCCGCCTGATGAACCAGGGGGCGCTGGTGCTGGACCTGCGTCCCGCCGAGCAATACCAGGCGGGTCACCTGAACGGTGCCCGGCAGATGAGCAGCGAGCAGATCCTGAGCGCCGGTGACACGCTGAAGAAGCATAAGGAAAAGACGGTGGTCGTGTACGATGACAGCGGCTCGCTCGGCGCCGCGGCGGTGCGCCAGCTCGCCGCGCAGGGGTTCACCCGGGTCTTTGCGCTGCGCGGCGGCCTTGCGGCCTGGCGCGCGGACAACCTGCCAGTATCCCGCGCCTGAGGGCTTGAGCCCGATGAGTGCGCCGAAGGTCGTCATGTATGTCACGGACTGGTGCCCGTACTGCATGCGCGCCCGCGCGCTGCTCGCCTCCAAGGGGGTCGAGCCGCTCGAGATCGATGTCGAAGCCGTGCCGGGTGCGCGTGAGGAGATGCGCGCCCGCAGCGGCCGCGATACCGTACCGCAGATCTTCATCGGTGAGCGCCACGTCGGCGGGTCCGATGAGCTGCAGGCACTCGATGCGGACGGCAGTCTGGATGCCCTGTTGAAATAACCGGAGCCCTGGAAAATGAACGAGACAGCCGGCGACATGCCGCTTCCCAACCCCGCCGATGCCGGCGCGGTGCTCGCGCTGCAGAATGTGTATCTGAAGGACTGCTCATACGAGTCGCCGAACGGTCCGCGCATGGAGGGCAACTGGAATCCGCAGATCAACCTCGATCTGCAGACGAGCTCCACGGCGCTCGGGCCGGAGGTACGCGAGGTGGTGCTGACCGTCACCGTCTCTGCCAAGCACGGTGAAGCGACCATCTTCCTCGTGGAGGTAAAGCAAGCGGGTCTTTTCGTCGTGCGCAACCTGCCCGAACCCGAGCTGAAGCGCGCCGTCAGCACGGTCTGCCCGGGTGTGCTCTTTCCCTACGCGCGCGCGGCGGTATCGCAGCTCGTGAGTCAGGGCGGATTTCCGCAGTTCCTCCTGCCGCCGGTCAATTTCGAAGCGCTGTACGCCGCCAACCAGGCGCAACCCGGCGTCACCAACTGACCGGGCACCGCGCGGAGCAAGGTACGGCGCCCATGAGCGCACGCTCCGCCGGCGCGGTCGCCGTGCTCGGCGCGGGCTCGTGGGGCACTGCGCTCGCGATCCAGTTCGCGCGCAGCGGCCGGGCGGTGCGGCTGTGGGGCCGCGACTCCGCGCGGCTCGCCGTCATGGCTACCGAACGCTGCAACCAGCGTTATCTGCCCGGCACACCCTTTCCGCCGGCACTCGCTCTGCAGGGCGATCTGGGTGCGGCGCTCGCCGGTGCGCAGGATGTGCTCGTGGTCGTGCCGAGCATGGCGCTGCGGGAGCTGCTCACGCGGCTGCGACCGCTGCTCACACCGCCGATGCACGTCGCCTGGGCAACCAAGGGATTCGAGCAGGGCAGCGGCCAGCTACCGCATCAGGTGGCCGCCGAAGTGCTCGGTCACGAGCGGCGCGTGGCGGTGCTCTCCGGGCCCACCTTTGCGCGCGAGGTCGGCGCCGGACTGCCGACGGCGATGACCATTGCATCTCCGGATGCCGCGTACGCGCAGGCTCTCGCGCGCGAGCTTTCATCCGGGAATTTCCGTGCCTACACCTCGACGGACATCATGGGCGTGGAGATCGGCGGAGCGGTGAAGAACGCGCTCGCCGTCGGCGCGGGACTCTCGGATGGTCTCGGCTTCGGTGCCAATACGCGCATCGCCCTCATCACCCGCGGACTCAAGGAAATGACGCGGCTCGGGGTGGCGTTGGGCGCGCGCGCAGAGACTTTCATGGGGCTCGCGGGGCTTGGGGATCTGGTGCTCACCTGCACCGATGATCAGTCGCGCAACCGCAGATTCGGCCTGCTGCTTGCGGCGGGGCGCAGCCCCGAGGCGGCGCTCGCGGAGATCGGCCAGGCGGTGGAAGGCTACGGCGCGGCGCGCGCCATCGAGGCCGTGGCGGCGCGCGCCGCAGTGGAGATG
>JAFAVO010000050.1 GCA_019242385.1 Gammaproteobacteria bacterium
CAGACAGCAGCGCGCGCCGCTCATCGTCCGGTTTGTGGAAGATGGCGAACTGCCCGAGGAGAAACCCTTCGGCGGCGAGCGCCTGGCGGAGCGAGCGACCGGCGAAGCGCTCAGGCTGTGGCGCGACCAGGCGCAACGCGAGGATGCGCCGCTCGTGCTCTGCCGGCCACTCGACCACCGGCGACGCGGGTGCGGCGAGCCCGGGCAGCTCCTCACCGTCGCCTGCGCTCGCGTCGGCATCGACCGCGGCTGACTCGCGCGCAGCGGCCTCCTCGTCGAGGACCAGAGCCGGAATGTCATCCACGGTGTCCTCATCCTCGGGGGCGGCGCCCACCTCGAGGGCTGGCTCCTCAGGCGCTGGCTCCTCGGCGTACACCGGCGCAGGAGCATCGGGCATCTCCCGGGGCTCGTGCCGCTCGTGCACCGCGGGCTCGAGCACCGGCAGCGCCGGCTCATCCCGCGTGTCGAGGACCGGCAGCTCCGCCGCCGCCACCGGTTCGCGCACCCGCACCTCCGGGAGCGTGAGTGGCGGCTCGCGCACCGCGCGCGGCGGCGGCTCCGGGCCGCCATCCCGAAGCCCTGTGCGCTCGAGCGTGCCGCTCGCCTGGCGGGGTCGCCGCCGTTCCCAGAAGGTGAGCGCCACGATGAACAGCACGCCGAGGATCAGCAGCGCCCAGCGCAGCTCGGACATCATGGGCCGATCATCCGCTCATACGGCCGCGAGCCGCACGGCCTCATCCACATCGACGGTGACCAGGCGCGAGACTCCCGGCTCGTTCATGGTCACACCGATCAGCTGCGAGGCGAGCTCCATGGTCCCCTTGTTGTGGGTGATGAACACGAACTGCACCCGGCTCGACATCTCGCGGACGATATCGCAGAAGCGGCCGACGTTGTGCTCATCGAGCGGTGCGTCGACCTCATCCAACAGGCAGAAGGGTGCCGGATTCAGGTCGAAGATGGAGAACACCAAGGCCACCGCCGTGAGCGCCTTCTCTCCGCCCGAGAGCAGGTGGATGGTGCTGTTCTTCTTCCCGGGAGGACGCGCCATGACGGCAACGCCCGCCGTCAGCTTGTCCTCGCCCACGAGCTCGAGATAGGCGTGGCCACCGCCGAAGAGGCGCGGGAATTTCTCGCGCAACCCGGCGTTGATGCGCTCGAAGGTGTCCTCGAAGCGGCTGCGGGTCTCGCGGTCGATGCGGCGCATGGCTTCGGCGAGGGTATCGAGCGCCGAGGACAGGTCTGCGAACTGACTGTCGAGGTATTCCTTGCGCTGGCTCTGGTCGCGCAGCTCATCGATGGCGGCAAGGTTCACGGACCCGAGCCGCTCGATGTCGGCGCGGGTCTCGGCGAGCTTCTGCTCCCAGGCGAGGACCTCGGCCTCAGGCGCCAGTTGTGCCTGTACCGTGGCGAGCTCGGCCCCGGTCTGCGCGAATTGCTCGGCGAGCGCCGCACGCCGCACGTGGGTCTCCTGGGCGGCGAGCCTTGCCTGATCCATGCTCTCGCGCGCCGTCTGCACGCGTTGCTCGGCGGCGAGACGCCCCTCATCGAGTGAGCGCAGTGCGCTTTCCGCTTCCTCGAGTGCGGTGCGTGCCACCCCGAGCTCGCCCTCGACCGTGAGGCGCAGTCCGAGCGCCTCATCGAGCCGTGCGTGCAGCCGCAGGATCGGCTCATCCCCCGAAGCGAGCTCCTGCTCGAGCTCCGCACCGCGGCGGGTGAGCTGCTCGCGCTGCTCGAGCGTACGTTGCAGAGCCTGGGCTACCGAAGTCTCGGTCGAGCGACGCGCCTCGACCTGCACGTGCAGATCACGCGTGGCGAGCTGCACGGCCTGCAACTGATTGCGCGCACTGCCCACCGCCCCACGCCGTGTCTCGCGCTCCTGCGACAGAGCGCCTTCTTCCGCCTCGAGAGCGCGCCGCGCCGCGAGCGCCCGCGCGAGCTCGCTCGCGGCCTCCTGCTGCGCGGCGCTCGTGGCGGCGAGCTCGCGCGCAATCTCGCCGGCGTCCTGCTGCAACCGCTCTCCGCGCAGCGTGCCCTGCTCGGCGCGCGTCCGCGCCGCCTGCAGCGCCCCGGCGAGCTCCGCGTAGTCTTCCCCGCAGCGCTGCAGCTGCACCTGCAGCGCCTCGCGCCCGGCTTCGGCACGCCGCAGCTCTTCCCGGGCGCCCCCGAGCGCCTCCTCCTCCTGCCGCACGCGCTCCTGGGCCTGCTCGGCCGCCGCGCGCAGGATTTTCAGGCGCTGCTCGCGCAGCAGCACTCCGGCATGGGAATCGGCACCGCGGCTCACCCGCAGCCAGTCGCGCCCGATCCACTCGCCCTCGCGGGTGATGACCGACTGCCCGGCGGCGAGGGCGGCGCGCGCGCGCAGCGCCTCGGCGAGTGATGCCGCGGTAAGGATGTGGGTAAGCGGGCCGAGCGCAGCCTTCGGACCGCGCACGTGGCTCGCAAGGGTGTCGCTCGCGCCGGCGGCCGACGGCGCGGCGTCTTCCACCAACATGACGCTGCCGGCCGCGAGCGTGCCGAGCGAGGCCGACGGCGCATCGAGCTCGTCCACGCACACCGCTTCCAGATAGTCGCCGAGCGCTGTCTCGACCGCGCGCTCCCAGCCGGCCTCGACTTCGAGCATCGCCACGAGG
>JAFAVO010000102.1 GCA_019242385.1 Gammaproteobacteria bacterium
TTGAAGGTGAACGAGTTGGTCGACAGTGGGCCGCCGAAGGCATCGAGTCGCGCCGCGTACGGGTTCGCCGCGTTCGGACACCCCGTGCAGATATTGCCGAAGCCCGGCTGCTGATTCTCGAACTGCGAGAAGGATGAACCCACGTACTGCACCGTGAAGTTCGCGAAGAAATCCTGCTGGTTCGCCAGCGGCATCGTGTAGCCGAGATACGCCGCGGCTTGAGACTTCGGCGCGGTCGGCAGGCGGTTGCCGTCTGCCAGACCACCAACCACCACCGTCGTCGGCGGAGGACCCGGTAGGGTGGAAGTGACGGACGAAGTCAGCTTCGCATCGATATACGAGGCGGTGACGCCGAAATCCCAGTTGGCGTTCGGTCTGGCGAACAGCTCCATCTCGACACCCGCGCTGCGCGCTGTCGGCACGTTGAACACGACGCGCGAGGAACACGTGCCGGCGGTCGTGGTGGCCTGGAGGTTCTTGATGTCGGAGTAGAAGGCGTCGATGTTGAACGTTACCCGCTTGTCGAGCCACTGGGTCTTGGCTCCGAGCTCGTAGTTCCAGGTCGTCTCGTCCTTCCAGTTCGGGCTGTTGCCGAACACCAGCTTATCCGTCGGTGAGCACAGCAGCAGGTTGATGGGATCGTTGATGCCGCCGAGGCGGAAACCGCGCGCCGCCTGCGCGTACAGCTGCGCATCGTCGGTGGGCTTGTAGCTCAGAATGAAGCGCGGTGAAGTGCCGCTCGAGTCCGTCGACGCGGGCGTCACTTGGGGCACGCAGGTATTCGGCGTGCCGGGCCCCGTCCCGGTAACGCAGGTCTGCCCGGGCACTCCGGCAGGCACAAAGCCAAAGGCGCCGCCGAACAGCAGGTCCTTGTCCTCGGTGAACTTGTAGTAGCGCAGTCCCGCAGTCACGGCCCACTGTGTGGTCACATGCCAGGTGGCCTCGCCGAAAGCGGCGTACTGCTTCAGCCGGTAGGTCAGGTTGGAGTAGAAGGGCGTGTCCGCTGTCGGCGTGCCGAAGTCCTGGCTGGGTGCACCGACCAGTAAGTCGTACCCCGGGGTCGGCAGATTCTGGCCATAGTGACGGTCGACGTGCTGGAAGAAGCCGCCGGCCAGCCAGTCCACCATCTGCGTGCCATTCGATGCTACCCGCACCTCCTGCGAGATCACGTTGAGTCCGGTGCGATCGTAGAGAGGCGAAGTCAGCCGCACCGACGCCTGATCCGGGATGCCCAGGGCATCGAAGGTCACGCTACCAGTGAGCTGCGTTGCATCGCGCAGCACGCGGACGTCGCGGTGAGTGTAGGAGGTGATCGAAGTGAGCGTCGCGGGGCCGAAGTTCCAGCCGACGTTAAGATCCGTCAGCAGGAACTGATCCAGGAGCCCCTCGCGCTGCTGGGTGTACTGCTGCAGATTACCGAGAGTGATGGGTGCAACCGTCGTGTAGGGATTCGCGAGGATGTTGTAGAGATCAACGCGTGGGAAGCCATTGGTAGTCAGATTCTGATAGACGACGCGCGGGGTAATCGATAGCGCGTCGTTCGGCTTCCACAGAAACGATAGGCGCGCGCCGGTGCGATCACCATTGTTGACGTCCTGGTTAGCCTCGCCACCGGGCTGGATGGCATCGATCCAGCCGGGCAGATGACGGTAGTAGAGGACGAGTCGCACCGCGGCGGTATCCCCGAGCGGCATGTTGAACGCGCCGCGGACCATGCCACCCCGGCTGCCGAACTCGACGCTCTCGTACGAAGCATCGGTGAAGGCTTCGTAGCGGCCGAGATCGGGCTGGTGCGTGATGTAGCGCACCGTACCGGCCTCGGACCCGGCGCCGAACAGGGTGCCCTGCGGTCCGCGGAGCACCTCGAAGCGATCTAAGTCGAACAGCTCGAGGTCGGGAGTAAAGAGCGCGATCGAGATCGGCGACTCATCGAGATACACACCCACCTGCTCCTTCACGCCGGGCTGGTCGCGGATGACCTGTCCGGAGCTGATGCCGCGGATCGCCATCTGGCTCTGGCCGGGCCCGAGATCCGCCACCGTGAAGGACGCGATGTTGCGCGCCAGGTCCACCAGGTTCTGGGAACCGGAGTTGATGATCTGCTGCTGGCTGGTCGCGGACACTGAGAAGGGGACGTCCTGGATGTTGGCAGCACGTTTCTGCGCCGTGACTACCACCTCTTGCAGCGCCGGCTGTGATCCCTGGTCCGTTTGTTGCGCAAGCGCAACGAGAGGTACGGTGAGGCAACTCGAAAGGGACACGAGGGGTATGAGACTTCTCACGAGACTAAGCCGGGCGGGCGATATCACGGTTTTCCCTCCTTGAAAAAAAGGCCGGGGAGCAGCCACGCGCCGCACCCCTGATTCGTCGTTCTATGCCGCGGACCGTCAGCGGCGATTACGGAATGATACACACGACCGTCTGTTTCCCGCCACATTGCGGCGCGGCGGGAAGGTAGGAGCTGGTTGTATGAGTCGATGCGGGGTCATGCGCATGGTTGATGCGCACGGACTATGCGCATGGTTGATGCGCACGGATCATGCGCATGGTTGATGCGCACGGATCATGCGCATTGCCTCCAAGGGACCTCGACACACGAGTCCGGCGCCTGCGAGCACCCGCGCACCGCTCGGCCACCCCGTCCATCGAGCAAGGGGCCAAAGCTGGACCACGGGCTGAGCGGAAGTGAGGGGCGACAGCGAACCAATGGCAACTGCCGCCCAGCTCGGCGGCGAGACGCCGAGGCCTGCGGAAGATGGCCGCTCGCTTAAAGGATGTAGCGGCTCAGGTCCTCGTCCTGGACGAGCTTGCCGAGGTGGGCATCCACGTACTTGGCATCGATGGTCACAATGCCCTTGCCGTTGCCGGCGTGCTCGGTCGCCTCGTAGGAGACGCTCTCGAGCAGGCGCTCCATGACCGTATGCAGGCGCCGGGCGCCGATGTTCTCGGTGCGCTCATTCACCTGAAAGGCGATCTCGGCGATGCGCCGCACGCCATCCTCGGAGAATTCCACCTGCACGCCCTCCGTCGCCATGAGCGCCATGTACTGCGCGGTGAGCGAGGCATCCGGCTCGGTAAGGATGCGTACGAAGTCGCCGACCTTCAGTGAGTCGAGCTCCACACGGATCGGCAGGCGCCCCTGAAGCTCGGGAATGAGATCGGAGGGCTTCGACAGGCTGAAGGCGCCCGAGGCGATGAACAGCACGTGATCGGTCTTCACCGGTCCGTACTTGGTCGCAACGGTCGAGCCTTCGACGAGCGGCAGCAGGTCCCGCTGTACGCCTTCGCGCGACACGTCCGCCCCCAGGGTCTCCTGGCGACGGGTGACCTTGTCGATCTCGTCGATGAAGACGATGCCGTTCTGCTCCGCGTTCGCGAGCGCCTGGACCTTCAGCTCATCCTCGTTGATGAGCTTCCCGGCCTCCTCGTCGGTCAGCAGCTTGAGCGCCTCGCGCACCTTCACCTTGCGGGTGCGGGTGCGGTTGCCGCCGAGATTCTGGAACATAGACTGCAGCTGTTGCTGCATCTCCTCCATGCCGGGAGGCGCCATGATCTCCACGCCCGCCGGCATGCCCCGCAGCTCGATCTCGATCTCGCGATCATCAAGCTCGTGCTCGCGCAGCATCTTGCGAAATTTCTGGCGGGTCTCACTGTCGCGCGCCGCGGCAGGCTCATCGGTGGAGAAGCCCATCATGCGCGGCTTCGGCAGGAGCGTGTCGAGCACCCGCTCCTCGGCCGCATCGAGCGCCCGCTCGCGCACCTTGGCCATTTCCTGCTCGCGCGTGATCTTGACTGCGACGTCGGCGAGCTCCTTCACGATCGAGTCGACGTCCCGCCCGACGTAGCCCACCTCGGTGAACTTGGTGGCTTCGACCTTGACGAAGGGGGCGTTGGCGAGCTTCGCCAGCCGCCGGGCGATCTCGGTCTTGCCGACCCCGGTTGGGCCGATCATCAGTATGTTCTTGGGAGTGATCTCCTGGCGCAGGGGCTCCTGCACCTGCATGCGCCGCCAGCGGTTACGCAGCGCGATGGCCACGGCGCGCTTGGCTGCGTCCTGGCCGACGATGTGCTTGTCGAGCTCTTGAACGATCTGTCGTGGTGTGAGCGATGACATGGGCCTCAGGCTCCCGCCTTGCGCAACTCCTCGATGAGGAGATTGCGATTGGTGTAGATGCAGACATCGGCGGCGATGTTGAGCGAGCGCTCGACGATGCTGCGCGCATCGAGGTCCGAGGCCTCGAGCAGCGCGCGCGCCGCGGCGAGCGCGTATTGCCCACCCGAGCCGATGGCGGCGACGTCGTACTCGGGCTCGATCACATCGCCATTGCCGGAGATGACGAAAAGCTTCTCCGGGTCGCCGACCAGCAGCAGGGCCTCGAGCCGCCGCAGGTAGCGGTCGGAGCGCCAGTCCTTGGCGAGCTCGATCGCGGCGCGTGTGACGTTGCCGTACTTCTCGAGCTTGCCCTCGAACCGCTCGAACAGTGTGAAGGCATCGGCAGTGCCCCCGGCGAAACCGGCCAGCACCTTGCCGTCGGCAAGTCGGCGAACCTTGCGTGCGTTGCCCTTCATGACGGTGTTGCCGAGGGTGACCTGGCCATCGCCCCCGAGCGCGACGGCGCCGTTGCGCCGTACACCGAGGATGGTTGTACCGTGCGGATCAAAAGCGGGTCGGTCGTTCATGGGTGTCCTACGCTTGGTGTGGCTGCGCCCGCCAGGCGGCAGCTCACAGGAGGAAGGTCTCGGCCCGCGCGCGGGCTTAAGCCTTGCGACGCGCGCGCGGGTGGGCAGCGTCGTAGATGCGGGCAAGGTGCTGGAAGTCAAGGTGGGTGTAGATCTGCGTCGTCGAGATAGCGGCATGTCCCAGCAGCTCCTGCACCCCCCGGAGCTCTCCTCCCGACTCGAGCAGGTGCGAGGCAAAGGAGTGGCGGAACAGGTGCGGATGCACGTGGACCCCCAACCCCTGCCGCCGGGCCCACAGCGCGACGCGCGCCTGCACCGCGCGTGCGCCCAGCCGCACTCCATTGCGGCCGACGAAGAGGGCATTTTCATCCGGCCGCGCCAGCGCCGCGCGCTCCGCGAGCCAGGTGCGCAGCGCACGTACCGCCATACGTCCCACGGGAACGATGCGCGCCTTGCGTCCCTTGCCGAGCACGTGCACCACGCCGTCCTTGAGATCGAGGTGTGACACATCGAGCCCCACCAACTCGGCGAGACGCAGTCCGGAGGAATAAAACAGCTCCATGAGCGCCCGGTCGCGCGAGCTGAGGCTGTCACCGCCGGTGGGAATCTGCAGCAGCCGCGCCATTTGATCGGCATCGAGGGTGTGCGGCAGGCGTCGCCCCGCCTTGGGCGCCCGCACCTGAGCCGCTGGATTGCCGCTCACCCGCGCGTTCTCACGGCCCGCCGCGCTGGCCGACTCCCGCATGAGAAAGGCGAAGAAGCTGCGCACGGCGGACAAACGCCGCTGAATGCTGCGCGGGCCGAGACCACCTTTGTGGCAGTGCGCGGCGAAGCGGCGCACGTGCTGCGCATCGAGTGCCGCCCACTCGAGTATGCCTTCGCGATCGCAGAAGCTCTGCAGAGCGGCAAGATCGCGCGCGTAGCTGCGGTCAGTATGCGGTGAGAGCCGCCGCTCGCTGTTGAGATAGCGCCTGAAGCGGGCCAGCCACTCGAGCGCGGCGGGGCTCACCGGAGCGGCGAGCTCAGGCGCTGCGCTCGGCGCGCAGCGAGTCCGCGACGAGCTCGGCGAGGCGTGTCAGAAACTCCGTGCTCATGCCCGGATGAAAGCGGTCCCGGTCGGGACTGCCGAGCGCGAGCAGGCCGAGGCAGCCCTTCTCCCCGAGGGGCACCAGCGCCACGGAGCCGAGCTCGAGCCCCTCGGGCCCGAAGAGAAACTCGCGCTGCGAGTCGCGGGCCTGACCGCAGCGCGGCTTGCCGCTCGCAAACAGCGACTCGAAGGACTTGAGGTTGGCATCGTCGGCCGGTACGGTGCGCACGAAGCGGGGCGTGGTCGGATCCGCCAGCGCGCCGACCAGTACCAAGGCGGCATGAAAGGCATCGAAGTCCTCGCGCAACCCCGCCTCGATGCGTGTCAGCGCCTCGCCGCGCGAGTGGACGCGCAGCAGCCGGCGGGTGAAGCGATGCAGGCGCTCGGCGATCGCGTCGTTGGCGCGCGCCACGCGCACCAGCTCGGCCAGCTTCCCCTCGAGCTGCGCCTGCTTCTCGCGCAGTACCTCGATCTGCCGCTCGACCAGCGAGATGGTGGAGCCCCCGCGCGCGTGCGGCAGCTTCAGCCGCGCCAGCAGCGCCTGGTGGCGCTCGAAGAACTCGGGATGCCGCTGCAGATAGTTGGCGATGCTTTCTTCTTCGCTGTCCGCCGCGGCCAGACCGCGAGCCTCTCGTGTCGTCATAGTGTGCTAGACCTCGACATGCCCCTGAAATGATATCTGTGCGGGACCGCTCAGCCAGATGTGCTCCCCAACACCCGCCCAGTTTACCCGCAACTCGCCGCCGCGCACCTCTACACGAACCTCGGCCTCGAGCTGCCCGCGCCGCCTCGCCACCGCCACCGCGGCGCACGCGCCGGTGCCGCAGCTGGGTGTCTCGCCGGCGCCCCGCTCGTACACGCGGAGTCGAACCCGGTCGGCCGACAGGATCTCCAGGAACCCGACGTTGACGCGCCTTGGAAAGCGCGCATGGCGCTCGATCAGCGGCCCGAGCCGTTGTACGGGAGCGCTCTCGACCGAGGCCACGGTCAACACCGCGTGCGGATTGCCGAGCGACACCGCTCCGATCTCCACCGTCTCTCCGCCGAGCTCGAGCAGGTAGCTGTCCTGCTCGCTGGCCGCATCGAAGGGCAGCGAGCGCGGATCGAACTCGGGCACGCCGAGGTCGACGGACACCGCGCCGTCGGCTTCGAAGCGCGCCTGGATCATCCCCGCAGCGCTCTCCAGCGTCAGGGTGCCCTCCCGCGCCATACCGCGCCGCTGCAGGAGTGCGGCGATGCAGCGCGCCCCGTTGCCGCACTGCTCGACCTCAGCGCCGTCGGCATTGAAAACCCGGTAAGACGCGGCGGTGTGCGCGCGCGCAGCAGCTGCGAGCAACAGTGCCTGGTCAAAACCGATACCGGTGCGGCGATCGGCCAGTGAACGGAGCCGGTGCGGAGTCAGCAGGGAGTCGGGAACCGGCGCGTCGAAGATGACGAAGTCGTTCCCGACCCCGTGCATCTTCGTGAATTCGATGCGCATTGCGGCAGAGCATAGCCTAAACGCGGCGCCCGGACGCTTTCCGTGGCCTTGCCTGCTCGCTGCGTCTAGTCTAGTCCGCGGCCATGCCGGAGAGAGAGTGAGCACGAAGGAGCACACGGTACGCATCGAGCCGCACGGGCGGTCGGTGCGGGTTCGCGAGGATCAACCGGTACTCGAGGCGGCTCTGGCTGCCGGACTCAATCTGCCGCACAGCTGCAAGTCGGGGCACTGCAGCTCCTGCCGGGCGCAGCTCCTGCAGGGCGAGATCCGCTATCCCGGCGTGCGTCCGCTCGGCATCACTGCCGAGGAAGAGCGCAGCGGAAAAATTCTTCTGTGTCAGGCGCGGCCACTCACGGACCTCGCGGTCGAGGCGCGCCTTTCGGCTCCGGTAGCCGACGTCGAGATCAAGACGCTTCCCTCACGCATCGCCGGGCTCAACCTGCTCGCGCCGGATGTGATGCAGGTGCTGCTGCGTCTGCCCTCGGTCGAGCGGCTGCGCTTTCATGCCGGACAGTACCTCGATGTGCTGCTCGAGGGTGGCAAGCGGCGCAGCTTCTCCATTGCGAGTCCACCTCACGACAGTGAGCTCATCGAGCTGCACGTGCGGCGCGTAAGTGGCGGTGGCTTCACCGAGCGACTCTTTGGCGCACCCGGCTCTACCGAGGCACCGCTCGGGGTGGGCTCGCTCCTGCGCATCGAGGGGCCGATCGGACAGTTCAGTTACCGGGAAGGGCACTCGCCAATCCTGATGCTCGCCGGAGGCACCGGCTTCGCGCCGCTGAAGTCGATGCTGCGCCACGTGCTGGAGACCGGCCGTCGGCGCGAGATCCACTTCTATTGGGGTGCACGCCATGCGCACGACCTCTATGAGCAGGCGCGCGTACTCGAGTGGGTGCGACGTGAGCCGCGGCTCTCCTTCACCGCCGTGCTGTCGGAAGCGAGCGCTGCCGAGGCCGCCCACTGTCGTGTCGGCCTGGTCCACGAAGCCGTGCTCGCCGACCACGCGCATCTGGACGACTTCGAAGTGTATGCAGCGGGGCCGCCGGCGATGATCGAGGCAATACGCAGCGAGTTTCCCCGCCGCGGCCTGCGCGCCGGACGGCTGTATTTCGATTCGTTCGACTACGCGCCCGACGCGCGCCGCTAGTGCGGCGGCGCCGGCAGATTCACGGCAGGTCGCCGAACATCTCGGTGTAATCCTCGATCGCTGCACCGATCACCGCCGCCGCGCCCTGGAATCCGTAACGGCCGGTGACGTTGATCTTCGGCGGCTCTGTCGGCACGAGCTTGTAGGTGGAGAAGTAATGCTCGATGCGCTCGAGCAGCGCACCCGGCAGATCGCTGAGCTCCTGCGCCTCGCCCCAGACGTAATCGCCCTCGAGCACCGCGATGATCTTGTCGTCCGCCTCACCGCGATCGACGATCTTCAGTCCACCCAGCACCCGCGCGCTCAGCAGCACCTCCGAGTGATTGATGGGGCGCTCGCTGATCACGCAGATGTCGAGCGGATCGCCATCACCGCGCGCGCAGCCCGGCGCGAGCCGGCGCACCCGCTCGCCGCAGTAGGTGCGAGGGATGAAGCCGTAGAGCGCGGGCGGCTGCGAGGAGGTGCGTTGTGGGCGATCCACCCGCAGGTAGCCGGATGCCTTGTCCACCTCGTACTTCATGAGATCGAAGGGAGTGATCTCGATGTAGGCGTTTACGATCTGGGGCACGTCGGGCCCGGGGTCGAGGCCATGCCAGGGATGTGGCCGCCAGCGCGAGTACGAGCTTGAGTCCGGCACACTGCGGATTGTAGCGTCCGGCTGCTATCCTTACGACGCCGTCATGACCGAGGCACACCGAACCCGCAGGTTCAGCAGGGGCATCGCTTGAGCCACGCGGCCATCACCGGCTGGGGCAAATGCCTGCCGCCGGCGGTGCTCAGCAACGATGATCTGTCCACCATGCTCGAGACGAGCGATGCGTGGATCGTCAGCCGCACCGGCATCCGCGAGCGGCGCATCTCGCACGTCGGCTTGGGAGAGCTGGCGTACGTCGCCGCAGCGCGCGCGCTTGCCGCCGCGGGCCTGGCCGGAAACGCGATCGAGCTCATCGTCTTCGGCAGCTGCAGCTACGACGATCAGGTGCCGAACATGGCTTCCGGTGTACAGCTGCGCATCGGCGCACACGCCGCCGCCGCGCTCGACATCAACACCGCCTGCACCAGTTTCCTCTACGGCCTCTCGACCGCGACCGCGATGATCCGCACCGGTGTGGTGCGCAACGCGCTGGTGATCGGTGCCGAGCTGATCTCGCCGTTCATGGACTGGAGCGACCGGGACGTGGCGGTGCTCTTCGGCGATGGCGCCGCCGCGGTCGTGCTGCAGGCGACCGATGCGAAGGAAGGCCTGCTCGCGGAGAAGCTCGGCTGCTTCGCCGAAGCGCGCGAGACTTTGCGGGTGCAGGGTATGGGCGGACGCTATGCCAACCGCGGCGTGCTCTATGGCGTGACCCGCTGGCAGTTCGAGGGCCAGGAGATCTTCAAACGCGCGGTACACGGAATGGCCGCCGCCTCAGAAAGCGCGCTCGCGCGCCTCGGGCTCACCGCCGAAGCCGTCGACCTGGTCGTCCCTCACCAGGCCAACCTGCGCATCATCGAGGCCGTCGCGAAGAAGGCCCACGTGCCCATGGAGCGCGTGTACGTCAACGTTCAACGCTATGGCAACATGTCAGCGGCGACGATTCCCGTAGCCCTTTGTGAAGCACTAGAGGAGGGGCGCGTGCGA
>JAFAVO010000248.1 GCA_019242385.1 Gammaproteobacteria bacterium
GCATCACCATCCTTCATGTCCTGCGTGCCACGGCCGTAGAAGTAGCCGTCCTTCTCGACGAACTTGAAGGGGTCGGTGCTCCAGTCCTCGCGCCGCGCCTCCACCACATCGAGGTGCCCGATGAGGAGTATCGGCTTGTGCTTGCCGGTACCGTGCAGGCGCACGACCACGTTCTTCTTGCGCTCCTGCGGCCCGCCGACGAACACATCCTCCGCGGCAAAACCTGCCGCGCGAAAGCGCTGCGCCATGGCTTCGGCGGCCGCCGTCACGCTGCCCACGGAGTCGGTGGTGTTGATCTCGATCAGCTGCTGGAAGATCTCGCGTGCCAGTGCCCTCGAGGCGGCATCCTCCGCAGGCGCAGCCTTGCTGCCCGTGTCGCTGGCTGCGCTCTGCGCCGCGGCCACGCCACCCGTGCCGGGCAGGGCGAGCAGCGCCGCGAGGATAAGTGAGATGCGAATGCTCATGGATGGGTACCTGTGCTGGATACCGGCCCGGGCTGCGCCACCAGCAGCCGGAAGGTGCCGGGCTGGATCGTGGGCCGTGGATGTGGAGTCTCCGCGGTCGCCGCCGGTGCGGGACCAAGGGTCGCGGTGACGAGGAATATACGGTGGGCGTGCTCATCGAGCGCCATGGTGCGCGCGCCACGTTGCGTCGGGAGCGTCTGCACCAGCTCGGGCTTGCCGCCGGCGTCGGTGGCCACCACCGACAACACCCCTTCACCGCAGGAAGCAAACGCGAGGTGCGCGCCGGAGTCGTATGTGGCGGCATCGACACCCGCGCCGATCGGCGCTGTTCCGAGGGTGCGCCCGGAACGCGCATCGACCACGGCCAGGACCTTGTTGTCACAGCCGGCGAAGAGCCGCTGCCCGCTCACATCGATCGCCAGGCCCGATGGCTCCTGGCAACCGGTGACCGGCCAGACCGCGCTCACCCGCAGATGTTGCGCGTCGATCTGCGCGATGCTGCTCTTGTCCTCGAGGTTCACATAGACCCTGCCCTCGCCATCGCGCACGGCGAATTCCGGCTTGGCATCGAGGGCGATGGTGCCGATCACCTCATCGGTCCTGGCATCGATGACGGTGGCGTTGCGGCCGCGCCCGTTGAAGCTGAATACGCGGTGCGTGGCGGAGTCGTAGAGGATCGCGTCGGGATTGTCCCCGGTAGCCTTGATCTCCTTCAGCCGCTGGAGCGAGCTCAGATCGAAGACCACGATGGTGCCGCTGCGGCCGGCGCTGATGTACCCGTGGCCCACATCGCCGGCGAGCGCTATGCCGTGCACGCCGGGGGTGTCGGCGATGGTCCCGGCGAGGGTGAGCTTGTCCGCATCAACGACCTGCACCTCATTGCCGTGGGCGATGAAGAGTCGATGCCCGGCGTCATCGAAGGTGAGATAGTCCCAGCCGCCATCACCCGGCAGGCTCACCTCCTGCGCGATGCGGTACTGAGGGGCCGCCTCGGCCTGGCGGGTCAGCCCACCGAGGGCGGCGGTTGCAAGCCACGCGCACGCGCACGCGCCCGCCCGGGACATTCCAGGTTTCATCGCTATTGCTTCCTTCAGGTCAGTGAATAAGCCGCGCACACAGATCGAGCAGCGGACCGGGCGCGATTCCGAGCGCCAGCACCGCCGCGGCGTTCACACCGAGTGCGAAGCGCACTCCCGCTTCGCGCGGCGCGTGCGGCAGCTCTCCGGCGGGCTCATCGAAGTACATCAGCTTGATGATGCGCAGATAGTAATAGGCACCGACGACCGACATGGCCGCCGCCACCAGCACCAGCCACAGATGATTGCTCTCCCACAGTGCCTGGAAGATGCGCAGCTTCGCCCAGAACCCGATGAAGGGGGGCACGCCGGCGGTGGAGAACATCAGCACCATCATGGCCGCGGCGAGCAGCGGATCGCGCCGCTGCAGGCCGCGATAGTCATCGAGCTTATCGGCCTCGAACCCCTTGGCGCTCGCGAGCAGGATGACACCGAAGGAGCCGAGCGCGACCAGCACGTAGGCGAAGGTGTAGTAGAGCGCGGCCGCATAGCCATCGGGGGTCCCGGCGACGAAGCCGAGGATGATGAAGCCCACATTGGCAATGGTGGAGTAGGCCAGCATGCGCTTGAGGTTGGTCTGCACCAGCGCCACCACGTTACCGACCACGAGCGTCAGCACCGCGAGCGCGGCCAGCATGCGCGTCCACTCCGCCTCGGTGCCGGCGAGACCCTGCGCGAGCAGCCGCAGCGTGAGCGCGAAATAGGCGATCTTGGGCGCGGTGCCGATGAAAAGGGTGACGCTGGTGGGCGCACCCTCGTATACATCCGGCAGCCACATGTGGAAGGGCACTGCGCCGAGCTTGAAGGCGACCGCCACCACGATGAAGGCGAGTCCGAGCACCACGCCCGCATTCAAAGGACCCTGCAATTGGGAGGCGATGGTGGTGAGATCGAGGGTGCCGGTAATGCCATAGACGAGCGACATGCCGTAAAGGAGCGTGCCCGAGGCGATGGCGCCGAGGACGAAGTACTTCATGGCCGATTCCGCGCTCACGCCCGAGTCGCGGTCGAAGGCCACCAGGGCGTAGACCGAGAGTGCGAGCAGCTCGACGCCGAGGTACACCGTTACCAGGCTGCCGGCGGAGATGAGCACGAAGATGCCGAGCAGCGCGGTCAGCGCGAGGATGTAGTACTCCCCGCGCTGGATGTTGCGTTGCTCGAGGTAGGCGCGCGAATACAGCAGCGCCACCGCCACCAGCAGGAACCCGGCGAGCTTGAGCACCACGGCGAGCTCATCCGCGAGGAAGGTGCCATCGAACAGCAGGGTGCGCTGCGGCACCTGAGCGTAGCGCGCGGTCAGGGCTGCTCCGACGGCGAGTGCCACCAGGGTGAGCGTCGCGGTGAGCCCGCGGTGGCGGGCACCGGCGAACACCTCGATGAGCAGCAGCACGCAGATGGCGAACATCAGCCAGATTTCGGCCACCGCCGGCGCGAAGCTCGATGATTGCAGGAGCAGTTGATGCATGGGCTTACCGGTGCGCGCGCCTCAGAGCTTGGTGGCCACCGCCTGGCTGACCAGGTGGTGGACGGTCGGCTGCATCACCTTCAACAGCGGTGCGGGCCAGATACCGATGAGCAGCACGGCCGCGGCGAGTGCGCCGAGTACGATGAATTCGCGGCCGTTGAGATCCTCAAGCGCCGCGACGCGCGGGCTGGTCACCGGACCGAACACCACCCGCTTCACCAGCCACAGGGTGTAGGCGGCACCGAGCATCAGCGTCACCGCCGCGAGCGCCGAGTACCAGAAGCTGGCGCGGAAGCTGGCGATGATCACCAGGAACTCGCCGACGAAGCCCGAGGTGCCGGGGAGCCCGGTGTTGGCGAGCGCAAAGAGCACCATGAAGGCGCCGAACACCGGCATGGTGTTCACCACCCCGCCGTAGTCGGCGATCTGGCGGCTGTGCAGCCGGTCATAGAGCACGCCCACGCACAGG
>JAFAVO010000016.1 GCA_019242385.1 Gammaproteobacteria bacterium
GCCGTTGCCGAGCTCCTGCCCGGCGACCTCGATGGTGTACTCGAGCCCGGTCACAGGCAGGTCACGCTCATTGGGGTTGTGCAGCCGCAAGCGCACCTTCAGGTGCTGCGACCAGAGCTCGCCGCTGACCAGCTGTACTCCGATGACCGAAATTTTCGGGGACTCGAGCGGCTGGGTGTGCACACACCCTGCCGACAGGGCCGCGCACAGCGCAAGCAGCGCCAGCGCGCTGCGGGCCTCAAGCCCGCCCGAAAACATGGTTGAGCTGCGCACAGTGGCGCGCGAGCTCTGCGGTGAGCGCTCCGTGCGGCAGCCGCCATAGCCAGTTTCCCCGGTCGGTACCGGGGGTGTTCATGCGCGCGTTCGATCCAAGCCCGAGCAGATCCTGCAGCGGAAGGACGGCGAGCTCGCCGACCGAGCCGAGCGCCGCACGTATCAGGGCCTCGGGCATGGTCCCGGGCGGCACGTGCAGGTAGAAATCGACCCGGTGACGCGTGTCGGCATCGAGCGTGCCGTACCAGCCGAGTGTCGTATCGTTGTCGTGCGTACCGGTGTAAACCACGCACTCGCGCACGTGGCGGTGCGGCACGTGCACGTTATCCGGTAGACCATCGAAGCCGAATTGCAGCACGCGCATACCCGGCAGGCCGAAGCCATTCTTGAGCGCGAGCACGTCCTCGGTGATGACCCCCAGGTCTTCTGCCACGAGCGGCATGTCGGGGAATGCTTCGCGCAGCCGGTGCAGCAGGTGCTCCCCCGGGGTGCTGAGCCAGGCGCCGCCGCGCGCATCGGGAGCGCCCGCCGGGATGGCCCAGTGGGCTGCCAGTGCACGAAAGTGGTCGATGCGCAGCAGATCGAGCCGCGCGAGCTGCGCGCGGACCCGGGCGAGCCACCAGGCAAAGTCGGTGTGCTGTAGGGCGGGCCAGTCGTACACCGGGTTGCCCCAAAGCTGTCCCAGCTCGGAGAAGTAATCCGGTGGCACACCGCCGACTGCGGCGGGCTCGCCGCTCGTGGCGAGCCGGAAGAGACCCCGATGTGTCCAGGTCTCGACGGACGAGGGCCCGACATAAAAGGGCAGATCCCCAAACAGCCGCACGTCGCGGCTGCGTGCGTGCTCGCGCAGCCGCTTCCATTGCACATAGAAGGCGTACTGCTCGCGCTCGATGCGGTTCACTTCCGATGCGAGCTGCCGGGAGGCTTCCTCCAGTGCACTGGGATCGCGATCGCGCAGCGGCACGGGCCAGTGCCAGAAGGCCGCGCCGCCTTGCGCCTGGCTGAGCGCTTCGAACAACGCATAGTCCCGTAGCCAGGGACCCGAGACGGCGAGAAATTCCGCGCCGAGCGGTGAGCTCGGGTCCGGCAGCTCCGCCGGATCGATGAAGTCGGGGTTACCGGCAAAATCGGAGCGTACCCAGTACGGTGAGCGGTCGGCGCCGACCGGACCGACCGGCAGGATCTGCCACACCGAGAACCCCGCTTCGGCGAGCCAGTCGATGAAGGCACGGCCGCCGCGTCCGAGCGCCGCATCGAGCGCAGACATGGGCAACAACACACCGGCGCGGCGCCGGTCGAACACAGGCAGTCTCGCGCTCGTCATGGAGGTTGCTCGTGTACGCCTGAGGCCTCAGGCGTTGGCGCGCCGCATGGCGCCGCCGTGCTCGGGCTGGCCACCGCCGGTTGCGATCGGCAGCGCCAGCACGCCCGGTGGCGTCTGCTCGAGCTGCCGGTAGAGCGCCAGCAGCTGCCGGCGGTAGAGCCGATCGAACTGGCTCACGGCGTCCGCGGGGTTGTAATCCCCGAACCACCAGAACCAGTCCGAGCCCTCGCACAGGGCCAGTTGCCGGCCCGCGGCGGCGCGCTGCACCGGATCGTTCGTCTCGCGCATGACGCGGTCATAGGCCTCCTTGGCATCGCACAGCAAATCCCAGGCGCGGTTCTTCGCCGCATCGCCAATCCAGGTCGCGAGCGTCCCGTGCACCCAGCTGCCGGCGCATACCCGTGGGAGCGGCGCCGGCTGAATGCCCCGCGCCAGGCAGTCCGAGAGCGTCATCAGCTCGAGTTGCGGATGGTTGGCGAGCTGCGCATACAGCGCACGCAGAAAATAGTAACCGTTGAAGGGGTAGTGCTCCCAGGCATTCTCACCGTCGAGCGCGATCAGCACCGCGTGATTGCTACCCTGCTCGTAGTCGCGTGCGAGCTGCAGCAGCTCGTTCACGAGGTTGGCGGCAGCGTCATCGCCGTGCCAGGTGGCATAGGTGAAGCCGATGAGATCAGAGAGCGC
Source organism: Gammaproteobacteria bacterium (assembly GCA_019242385.1). GTDB lineage: Bacteria > Pseudomonadota > Gammaproteobacteria > Steroidobacterales > Steroidobacteraceae > 13-2-20CM-66-19. The sequence continues at coordinate 2,282 of JAFAVO010000016.1, forward strand.
ATCATCGCGGAAGAAGCAGCTCATACCCGTTCCACCGAGGCGGTACGGGCGGTTGTAAGCCAGCGGGTCCTGCGCGGCGTCGTCATCGATGAGCGCGAGACTGTTTCGCAGCACGCCGGCGCTGCTCGCGGTCCAGCGAAAGCCACCGGAACCGGCCAGCAGCTCGAGCGTCGCCGCGCTGATGGCGCCTTCGGCCGGCCAGCAGCCGGTCGGAGCCATGCCGAAGGCGCGCGCAAAAACCCGCAGCGCCTCCTCGATGTGCCAGCGGGCGCGCTCGGCACCTTCGGGGTAGCCGGCGCGCACGGGCAACGTCATGCCGGGAACGGCATCGCGGGCACACTCGAAATTGAGCAGCAGCGGCAGGATCGGATGACCGTAAGGGGTGACGGATAGCTCGCACTGACCTCGCTCGGCGAGCCGCCGGTAGCGCGGGATCACTTCCGCGACCAGCCTCCCGATGAGCTCGAGCAGCGCGCGCCGCTCAGCCAGCGTGAAGTCGCGTCCGCGCTCGGTGAGGCGTGCAATGAGCGGGTCGGCGCGGCGCACCGTCTCCCCGACCCAGGCGAGGTGGTACCAGACTGCAAGGTCGTGGATGAACTGGTCGGAGGCATAGCTCACGCGCTCGGGTGTCCCGAGTGTCTCGGCGATGGTCGCGAGCTCGAGGTATGGACCGAAGCGCTCGATCATCTGCTTACGCTGCGCGCGCAGGCAGCCGCGCAGCAACTCGAGCCGCGGCGCCGGATCGGTGGGCACGCTCTCGGGTCCGAGCAGCGCCAGGATGGGATCGGGTAGCGCGCTGCCGCTCTCGAGGTGAACGGCGATGCGCGCCGCGATCTCCTCGAGCTGCTCGATCAGGAGCGGAGTGAAGTTCACCACGCAGCGCGCCTCGCGGTTGCCCTCGAGGTGGGCCGCCATGTCGGTGTAGTCCTTGATGGCGTGCAGGTAGGTCCACGGCAGTGCGTACCGCCCGGTGAGGGCATCGCGGTACTGCGGCTGGTGCATGTGCCACAGCAGGATCACCGGGAGGCGCCGTGCTGCGGTCATCGGCTGGCGCTGCGCCGCGCGCGCAGCATGTCCGGAGTGACGAGCACCACACCTTTTTCGGTGACGTGAAAGCGGCGCGCGTCGGCCTCGCGGTCGACACCGATGGTGGTGCCATCGGGGATGTCGCCGCCCTCATCGACGATGGCGCCGCGGATGACGCACTCACGGCCGATCTCGGCGTTCGGCAGGATCACCGAGCGGTAGATGCTGGTGCGCTCCTCGACCCGCACGTTGGAGAACAGCAGCGATTCGCGCACCACAGCGCCTGAGATGATGCAGCCGCCGGAGACCATGGAGTTGATGGCAGTGCCGCGGCGGCCGTCCTCATCGAGCACGAACTTGGCCGGTGGCTGCTGCACCTGATAGGTCCAGATCGGCCAGTCCTCGTCGTAGATATTGAGCTCCGGCCGCACGTGCACCAGCTCGAGATTCGCATCGTAGTAGGCATCGACGGTGCCGACGTCGCGCCAGTAGCTCTGGGCACGCGTCTTCACGTCCTGGAAGGGATAGGCGAACACCTGACGGTTGGCATCGATCGCCTCCGGGAGGATGTTCTTGCCGAAGTCGTGTCCCGAGGAGTCATTGGCGGCGTCCGCAGCCAGTACCGCTTCGAGCAGCTGGGTGTTGAAGACGTAGATGCCCATCGAGGCGAGGATGGCGTCCGGCCGGGTGGGCAAGGTGTCGGGGCTCGAGGGTTTCTCGGCGAACTTCGTGACGCGGTTCCACTCGGTGGCGGTCAACACCCCGTATTGGCGCGACTCCTGCGCGGGCACCTCCACCACACCCACGGTGATGTCGGCGCCCTTTTCCACGTGGTAGGCGATCATCGGGCCGTAGTCCATCTTGTAGATATGGTCGCCAGCGAGCACCAACACGTGCTTGGGCCGATGGCTGAGGATCAGCTCGATGTTCTGATGCACGGCATCCGCGGT
>JAFAVO010000063.1 GCA_019242385.1 Gammaproteobacteria bacterium
CACGGACGTGGCTGCTCCGGAACAACGGCCGCACGCGGCGCGGCGGCCCTGGCGGCGGCGGGCCAGGTGAGGCGCACGCTGGCGCCCCGCCCGGGCCCATCGCTGCGGGCGCTTACATGCCCGTCCGCCATTTCCATCAAACGCCGCACGATGTAGAGGCCGAGGCCGGTGCCGTAATGGGGGGTACCGGGCAGGCGGCTGAACTTGTGGAAGAGCCGTGCGCCCTCGCCCGGAGGAAAACCGACTCCGCTGTCTGCCACCTGCAGCTCGACCTCGCGCTCGGTGGCGCGCGCACTGAGGCTGATGCGGCCGCCGCCGGCAGCTTTCACGGCAGCGAACGCATTTTCGAGCACGTTGCGCACCACCACATCGAGTGCCAGCGGATCACTGACCACTGTCAGTGAGGGCGCGATCTCGCTCGTGATGGTGATGTGCTCGGCCTGCGCGCGCTCCTCGAGCTGCGCCAGCACGCGGTGCACGGCTGCGGCCAGCTGCAGCGGCTCGGACTTGAGGTCCACGCGGCCACGCTCGAGACGTGCGCTCTCGAGGATCTGCGTGACCATCTGCTCCATGCGCGCGAGGTCGGCGAGCATCCGGTCGATCAGCGGCCGTGCCGCTTCCGGGCTCGGGGCACGCAGTGCCATGGTCTCGAGCGACAGCTGCAGGCTGGCGAGCGGTGTCTTGAACTGATGCGAGACCAGCGCCAGGAAACTGTCCTGCTGCTCGCGCACGTGCGCCTCCGCGCGCAGTGCGCGCGCGATCACACCCATGCAGGCGGCGAGTGCCAGCAGAAAGAACGAGCCTTCCCATGCGTACTGCCGGTCGCGGCGCTGCTCCTCGGTGGTGAGCGCGGCGGTGAGCTGCGGGGCGAGCGAGGCGCGGCCACCCGCGATGACGATTCCCGGCAGCAGCTGCTGCACCCGTTGTGGCGCGGCGCCCGAGTCGAGCAGCGCCTGTGCGGCCGCCACCTGCTCGGCGTAGGCGGCGCGCGCGGCCGCGACCTTCTCGACGGTGTAGGCGTGCTGGTCGAACAGCCACCATCCGACCTGCACCGCCGATACCACGACGAGCGCGAGCGCCGTGAGCTGGAAGACGCGAGTCGCCTTCATGCGATCGCCGTCAGCGACTCGCGCAGTGCCTCGGCCAGGCGGGTGAGCTCGGACGGACCGTGCGCCAGCGACAGGAAACACGCTTCGTACGCGGAGGGCGGCAGATAAATGCGACGATCGAGCATCGCGTGGAACAGCGCGGCGAAGCGCGCCGACTCCGCGGCGGTGAGCGTTGCAGCCGTGCGCGGCGCGCCGGCGCCGTGCAACGAGAGCCAGAAGAGCGAGCCGACCCGCACGAGATGCACGGGAAAGGGCGCGGCGGAGATGACCGGCTGCAGCATCTGCTCGAGCTCGGCGCCGAGAGCTTCGAGGCGCTCCCAGCCCGCCTCGCGTGACAGCAGGTCGAGCGTCGCCAGTCCCGCGGTCATGGCGACGGGGTTGCCGGAAAGTGTGCCGGCCTGGTAGGTGTCGCCATCGGGTGCGAGGCGCGCCATGACGCGCCGTGCACCGCCGAAGGCCCCGACCGGCATTCCCCCACCGATCACCTTGCCGAAGGTCGCCAGGTCCGGTGCGATGCCGAGCCGCTCTGCGGCGCCGCCGCGACCGAGGCGAAAGCCGGAAATGACTTCATCGAAGATCAGCAACGCGCCGTGCTGCTGCGTCAACTTCCGCAGCGTCTGCAGGAATGCGCGGCGCTGGGGCAGGAGACCGTGATTGGCCGGTACCGGCTCGATGATGACCGCGGCGATACGCGCGCCCTCGCGCACGAACAGCTCCTCGACGGCCGCCTCCTCATCGAGCGGCAACACGCGGGTGCAGGCGATGAATGGTTCGGGGACGCCCGCTGATGATGGCCGGCCGAAGGTGGCCAGTCCGGAGCCGGCCGCCACCAGCAGGTGGTCCGCGTGGCCGTGATAGCAGCCGGCGAACTTGACGATCAGATCCCGCTGCGTGAACGCGCGCGCGACACGGATGGCGCTCATGACCGCTTCGGTGCCCGAGGACACCAGACGCACCTGCTCGACGGCGGGGTATGCCGCGACGATCCGTTCGGCGAGCTCCACTTCGGCCGCGCAGGGCGCGCCGTAGGTCATGCCGCGTCCGAGCGCCTCGGTCACTGCAGCAACCACCGTCGGGTGGGCATGCCCGGCGATGAGCGGACCCCACGAGCCGACGAAATCGAGGTAGGCGCGACCATCCACGTCGAAAACCTGGGCGCCGGCGCCTCGGGCGATGAAGAGGGGCGTGCCGCCTACCGCGCGGAACGCCCGCACGGGGGAGTTCACGCCACCGGGAATTACCCGGCAGGCGCGCGCGTACAGCGCGGCCGAGCGGGGCGAGCGCTCCTCGGTCATGTTTCCCTCCTGTCAGCGCCCTCCAGGTCGGAGCGCTGCGCGCCGGCCCCATCGAAGAACGCCTGCACCGCATCGCTGCCGGCGTGGAGCGCTGCTGCCCGCAGTCCCGCGAGCGGCAGGTGGGCGAGGCGGTGCGCCAGGTTTGCGGCCAGCCGCTCGAGCTGGAGACGCTCGCGCGCATCGAGCGTGCGCAGCTTTCCCTTGAGGGCACGCGCCACTTCCGCCGCCGCCATCTGCTCGAAGGTCTCGCGCAAGCGCGCCAGGCGCGGCCCGACCGCGCGCAGCGCCAACTCCGTGCGCAACCGCGCCAGCCGCTCATCGATCGCGGCGCGCACCGGGGCGAGGCGCACGAGCTGAGCGAGTCGCTGCCCCTGCGCCGCCTCGATGAGCTCGTGCATCCCCAGGCGGCTGAGGCCTGCGCGATGCGCTGTCTCGGGGTCGACGTTGGGCGGTACGCCAAAGTCGACGAGCAGCGGTGCGCGCGGCGCCGCCGCCTTGAGTCGCAGCAGCGCCGCACCATCGAGCAGAGCGGTGCCGCCGCCTGCGGCCATCACCACCGCGGTCACCGATGGCGGCCGCAGACGAAAGGCCTCCAGCGACAGCGTCTCGCCCGCGACGGCCGTGGCCAACTCCGATGCCGCGTCCAGCGTGCGATTGACGATGAGCAGTGGGACCTGCCCGCCATGCAGAGCGGCGGCGCAGCGACGCGTCATCGGCGACACTCCGAGCAGTGCCACGCGCTCGCGCCTGCCGGCGAGATGCTGCAAAACACGATCGGCTGCCAGATCCGCGAGGGAGGGTGTGCGCACCCCGGCCGCAAGCCGGCGCATGCGCCGCGCCATGCCGAGTGCTTCGCCCACCAGACGATCGAGGATCGGGCCGCAGGTGTGGGCGGCGCGCGAATCCTCCCAGGCACCGCGCAACTGTGCCGCGATCTCATGTTCGCCCGTCTGCGCCGAATCGAGGCCGCAGGCCAGCAGCAGCAGATGCTCGACCGCCGCCTCGCCGGTCCAGGCACGCAGGATGCGCGCGGCCTCACCCGGGGCCGGCTGGCGGCCTGTCAGGATGCGGAAAACCTCCTGGCGCAGGTCGGCCGCTGCGGTTCCGTCCTCTGTCGAATAGAGCACCTCGATCCGGTTGCAGGTGCCGACGTAGAGGATCTCCGACGCCTTGAGCATCGAGCGCAACGCTGGCAGCCGGGCCGGCACCTCGGCACGCGGCAGCGCAAAGCGCGCGACCTCCTCCACGGAGGCATGGCGATAGGACAGGCCCACCACGCCGATCTGGTGCATCCTGCAAGCTTAACCGGATGGCCGGCGCGCGGATGTCATTGAACGGTCACGGGAGGAGAAGCGCGGCACAAAAGGGCAGCGTCAGCCCCTTGGCGGTCTTCATCGCTGGCGCGCGGCCAGCTGGTGGCGGGCGTAGGGTGCGGTGGCGCTCAGCTGAGTGATACCGGGGTGGCGCACGATCAGCTGCCACTGCTGCGCGGCGCGTGAGCGCTCACCCAGCAACAGGTACGCCTCGGCCCGCAGCACCACCGAGGGCATGTGCGCGTAGAAGAATACCTGCGGGTAGAGCAGATCGAGCGGTGCGGCCGTAGCCAGCTCTTTCAGCGCAGTCGCAGCGTCACCTCGCTTGAGCGCAAGTTGGGCGCGTATCGTAGGCAGCCAGTAGGACTGCATCACGCTGTGGTTCGGGTAGCGTTTCTCGATGTCCTTTATCACGGACTCGACGCGGGTAAGGTCTCCGGTTCTCGCCAGGATGATGGCGGCGATAGCCTCGCCCTCCCGGCTCGCGGGAGCAATCGTGAGTGCGCGACGCGCCTGTTCCTGCGCAAGCCGTGCGTCGCCCAGCAGATCCTCGCGCCACGCGGAGTTCAATAACCAGCTCGCCGCCTGCTCGAGATTGCCTGCGTCCTGCGCGGAGGCGACGGCTCGCTCGGAGAGCTGGCGGGCCTCCTCCAGCTGGCCGGCATACGCGGCGGCGTCGGCCTGCTCGGAGAGCATCTCGTGTTGCAGCTCCGTTTTGTCGTCGAACCAGGCCGACTGCGCCGCCATCTCCGCGACGTTGTTTTCGAGTGCGGCGATGACGTATAGGTACAGATGCGGCGCGTCATCGTCCAGGTTGAGGCCCAGGATGTCCTGGTACACCGCCCGTGCTTTCTGGAACTCACCGGTCGCCGTCAGCATCTCCATGAGATCCTCATGCGGCACTACGTCCGATGGATTCATGCGCCGCGCGCGCTCGAATTGCGCGATGGCTTCCGGGTAGCGGCAGATATCCCCGTAGAAGCTGCCGAGATTCGAGACTGCCTTGTAGTCGTTCGGGTAACTGCTGCTCCAGGCTTTAAAGGATGCCACCGCGCGCTGCTCATCGACGGTGACGAAAGCATGATATTGAGCGGCGATGGTGAGGGCGCGGCGTGTGCTCGCGCGGGTACGCGCGTCGAAAGCGCGCGTGAAGAGCTCGCGTGCCCGCTCCTCTTGGCCGGAGTTGCGGTAGGCGAGGCCCAGATCGTAGGTGGCTGCTGCGAAGGCCGGGTCATCGTCGATCGCCTTCTGCAGGAGCGCTATCGCAGCGGCCGCCCCCTGCCTGCGCCAGAGCGCGAGGCCCGAGCTCCAGGCATCCAGCGCTTCCAGTGAAGGACTGGTTGCCTGCGACAAAGGAGTCCGCGTCCGTTGCAGAGTCGCAGCGGGTTCGCCGAGATCGAGTCGCAACCGTTGTGCAGCGGATCCCAGCGCGTCGACCAGGCCCGGCCGCCGCGCCATGAACTGTTCGTGTGCGAGCTCTGCGCCGCTGGAGCAGTCGATCGCCCGCAGTTGGCCCTGAAACACAATCCCCTGGGAGCTGACAGTTCCGCTGACATGAACTCTCGCCTGCAGGCTCCTGCAAAGTGCTCTGGCTTCTGCGTGTTGCGCACCTTCAATGGCGCCATCGGGGACCAGGTGCAGGTAAGGCGACTCATCGAGCGCCACACGCACTGCCTCGCGCAGCCCACGCTGCGGAATTGCGCCACTGCGGTCTGCCAAGTCCCCCAGCAAGAGCATGCCGGGCCCGCTCGGAGTGACCGCTCCCACCGCGGAGGCCAAACCCTGCGCGAGCCACAGCAAGAGCATGCAGCTTGCGCACCGGCGGTTCAGGATGCGGCTCATGGGGCAAGTCCGAGAAGTCCGGCCGATGCTACGGCGGCGGCGGCTCCGCGAGGGCGCGCGCCACCGCGCGTCCACCACCGCTCGACTCATTTCTGGGAACGCCACACGTGGGAAGTGGAGCGGGCGATGGGAATCGAACCCACGTTAGTAGCTTGGGAAGCTACAGTTCTACCATTGAACTACACCCGCCCCTTGGGACATCTTAGGAGGGTCGCGGCGCGCTTCGCAAGGCGCCGAAACGCGCCGCAAGCAGCCATCAGGCGAGCGCGTACAGGTACTCCACGAACGATGCCACCGCACCATCGAGACCCTGCACCTTGGGGTTGCTCGATTCGATGAGGTAGTACTCATCCGGCGCGTGTGCACCGGTGCCGTGTCCCATGCCGAAATGTCCTGCCGGCAGGCTGAGCGGTGCGCCCGTAAACACGCACCCGGGCCAGGAACCCGCCGAGCGCGGCCACAGCAGAGGGTCCACTCCCAGGCGCTGGTAAGTTGCCAGCTGTGTCTGAATCAGGCGGCTGTCCGGATCGGTCTGCGTCGGATCGTAGCCCCCGCTCATGTTCGCCTCGACGTCGGCAAAGCCGTGCTTGGCGAGGTGCGCCTTGAGCTTCGCGAGCGTGTCGGCGGCGGTCATGTCCGGCACCAGACGCATGTCGATCTTCGCCACGGCGCGATGCGGCAGCACGGTCTTGCCCCCGGGACCGGTGTAGCCTCCGACCAGCCCCTCGATATTTATCGTCGGGCGCGATTCGAGCAGCATGCGCGACTCCACCCAGCCACTGTCGTGCACCCAGCGGTCCACGGCCAGCGTACGCTTCACCGTCTCCTCGGAGGTCTTCGCGGCGTACTCCTCGATCATCTTCTTCTGCTGCGCGCTGAGCGGACGCACCTTCTCGTAGAAACCCTCGACCGCGGGGGTGTGGCCATCCTTCTCGACCAGCGTGTTGAGCGCCTGGATCAGGTGCCAGGACGGTGAGTCGACCGCCGCCTCGAGACTCGAGTGAATGTCGTGTTTCGGGCCGCGTCCCCATTTCTCACCGCTCGAGACGAGCTCGAGCTCCACCACGCCCTTGGCACCGAGGGATACCTGCACCCCGCCATCGCGGTCCTGCGCGGCCTCGGGCATCCACACGCCGACACACTTCTTCAGATGCGGCAGCACTTCCGGACTGTTGACGATCTGCGCGAAATGCGGTGAGCCGATCTCCTCCTCGCCCTCACACACCAGCACCAGGTTCACCGGCAGCTTGCGGCCGGCGGCCTTGAAGGCCATGAGAGCGCTCAGAAAGGAATTCTCCGGGCCCTTCTGGTTGACGGCGCCACGTCCCATGCACACCGTGCCGAGTCCGGGCTTCTGCACGAGGCGGCCCTCGAGCGGAGGCGAGCTCCACTCCTCGGGCACGAACTGCTTGACGTCGTACATGAAGTAGATACCGACCGTCGTGCGCGCCCCCGCATCGAGACGCCCGAAAACTCCCGGTTTGCCAGCGCTCGGCACCAGCTTCACCCCCGTGAAGCCGGCCGCCTCGGCGAGCTTCATCATGTGCTCGGGTCCCTGCGGATAGTTGCGGTTCTCCGCCGCGATCGAGGGCAGGGCGATCCACTCCTGCAGGCGGCGGACGTTGTCGGCGTGCATTTTCGGAATCTGCGCGAGCACGGCGGCTTTGTCCGCCTCGGCCTCGGCTGCTGCCAGCATGCTGGAGGGAAACGCAGCGAGTGCCGCCGCCGAGATCGAGCCGCGCACGAAGTCGCGCCGGTTGAACGCACCGTCGTTGGTGTCGGACATGGATACCCCCGGAAGCCGCAAAAGGTCGAACCTTATACCAGTTCGCAACGGCCTCAGAATGGATAGTTGATTCCGCTGAACACCACCGCGTTGCCGCGTCCGTAACCGACATCGACGTAGCCGACCACGTACGGGCTGGCGACACCGCGCACGCCCATGCCCGCGGCAGTGTGCATCTCCGAGAACACGTTGCCCGGACCGCTGGAGAACACCTTGCCGGCATCGATGAACGGCGCGAGCTCGAGATGCACGCGTGTGCGGAAGGCAGAAAAGCCTCCGACATTCATGCGCAGCTCCGCACCGGTGGCGATGAGGTTTTGGTCCACGTACCGGTCCGCGCCGTCCGAGCGCAGCGGCTCGCGGCCATTGGTGATGCTGCGGTCGCCGCCGAGGCTCGAGAGCGCCCAGAAGGGCGCCTCGGCGGCCGAGGGCATGTATCGTCCACTCAAATGCGCGGCGAAGGTGATGTGCTCGCCGAGCGGAAGAAACCAGCGTGCTTCCGCCCCAAAGAAGCTATAGGCCACCGAGCTTCCCAGGCTATGGCTCGCGAAGCCGCCGTAAATGAGGTAGCGGGCACCGCTGCGCGGAATGTTGGGGGAGTCGCGGGTGTCGTGCGTCACGGTCAGGGTCTGCTCGAGCGCGTGCTCGCTGCCGAGCCCATTCACCTTCGGATAGAGCGTCTCGATCGAGGGAACACCGGGCAGGACGCCTGGCAGCACGTCGATGCCACGCCAGCGCGCGCCGTAGGCGAGCTGCGTGGCCTGGGTGAAGTTGTAACCAATGGAGCCGGCGAGCGAGGTGCGGTCTCTGACGTAGGTACTCTCGTTGTGGTTGGGCGTCTCGTTGCCTATGCCGAAGAAACGCGCCGTGCCGCTGCGGTCATCGATGGCCTCGATCGACCACGAGAGCGGGGTCGCCCGGGTCTGGCCGCCCAGGTAGCGCGCATCGAGCTCGTGCTCCACCTGCTGCTTGACACTGCCGACCACGAGCCACTGCGCGTCCTCGGATGGAAACCCGTACACGCTGATGCCGGTACCCCACCCGAAGTACTGGGTGTGAAAGACATCGGGGGCTGTGATGCGCTCGATGTCCCCCTGCTTGCTGACATCGAGAAACGTCGCGATGACCCCGAGTGTTGCTCCGCTTTGCGGATCGAGATCGACCTCGGGGATGGGGATGAAGGGCGCGGTCGCCGGATCCAGCCACCGGCCGATACCCGGAGTCGGCGCCGCCTCGGGCGCCGGCTCCGGAGCCTGCTGCGCGACCGCTGCAGAGGCGGCAGCGAGCAGCCACAGCGCACTCACCGCTTCCGCCGCGGCGCGCCCCCTTCCGTTCCGGCGCGGCCGCATCTACACCCGCCTCAGTGCGCCATGGCCCAGCGCCAGGTGCCCTCGACACCCGCGGTGCGGCGCGCGCCCGGGATCTGCCAGGCGATGGTGGGGCTCGGTGACAGCGGCGCGCCGAGTGTGCCGCCGGTGTAGGCATAGCGCTTGTCGGCGAGATTGTCCGCGAACAGCGCGAGCTCCCACGCGCGGCTGCGGCTCGAGAAGGCGATACGGGCGTTCGCGGTCCCGTAAGCGCGCTGATAATTGAAATCGTTGATGACGTTGAACTCGATCTTGTCCTGCCACATGTAGTCGGCCCGCAGCAGCAGGTCCCCGGCCGCGAGCGCCACGCGATAGCTGCCGCCGACATCCGCCTGCAGGCGCGGTGTCTGGTAAAACTGATTGTTGGAGAGGTCCTGGGCGGGCGCGCCCGGTAACGGCTGGTAGAGGAAGGTGTCGTAACGCGCCTGCGTCCAGCCGAAGGTCGTGAGGAATGACAACTGCGATGTAGCACGCCACGAGGCTTCGAGCTCGGCCCCGCCGATGTGCGCCCTGGCTGCGTTGGTGATGAGCGTGACCGGTGTGCCATCGGGGTTGACCCGCGCGAGCAGCCGCTGGATGTCGTCGTACTTGCCGTAGAACACAGCCGCGTTGAGGGCCAGCGCACCGCCGAGCAGGTCGGCCTTCACTCCCAGCTCGGCGTCGGTGAGCTGCTCGGGCCGGAACGGCTGATCCTGCACGGTGGCGAGTGGAGAGTTCCAGCCGCCCGAACGCTGGCTGCGGCCCACGCGCACATAGCCGTTCAGCTCGCGGCTGAAACGGTAGCGGCTGGTGAGCTCCCATGACCAGTAGCTGAACTTCGCCACCTTGTCGATCGGCGGGCACGGGCCGTTGATGTGATAAGGCGGCGGGAGTGAGGTGTCGAGAAAGGTGCACTGCTGCCCCAGCCCGGGGACATCGACGAACGCGTTCTCCTTCAGTTCCCGCCGGTCATCGGTGTGGCGCACGCCGGCGGCGATGTTCCAGTCCGGGGTGAGGCGATATTCCCCGTGCAGGTAGCCGGCATACGAGCTGTTGGTGACCCAGTTCTGCTCGTAGACGGGCAGTGGCGCGAACAGGCAGCTGATGCCGGGCTGCGCAGGCGGGGGGCAGAGGTTCAATGCGCCGCCGGTCAACGTGTCGAACTGGTTGACGGCGGCCAGGAACTCCGGCGACGCCGGCGACTGTACCGAAGGAGAGCCGCCGTTGTCGCGGAACCAGTAGAGCCCGCCGACCCAGTCGAGACGACCATCGAAGGCCTTGTCATTGATCTGCCACTCGGCGCTCTTCTGATTCGAGGTGTTGTAAAGCGTCGTGTCGGCGAGCGGCAGCGTGGAGGCGTCGACATCGAGCGCGGTGCTGGCATCCAGATGCCGATAACCGAGGATGAGCTTCAGGCTCAGGTCGCCTTCGAGTTTCTGCATCGCGGTGAGCTGCAGGCTGTCGGTATGCGCATCGTCGAAGGCGTGGAAGTTGCCATCGGTCTGATAGGGGTCAGCGGGGAAAGACACCGTCGGCAGACCCGGAACCGGGACCTGGGCAAATGCCGCGCCGATGATGGACACCAGCGTTCCAGGTGGAGGCCCGGTGAGCGGATGCAGCAGCGCTCCGACCTCATTCGCCTCGAAGCGCTCGTAAGTGAAATACAGCTCGGTGGTATCTCCCGGGCGCCACAGCGCGCCGAGCCGTGCCTGGTAGCGATGCTGATTCTGGAAATTGTCCTGACCGGAGGAGACACTCGAGCCGAAGCCTTCGCGGCTGTTGCCCTGGAAGGCGAAACGCAGGGCCAGATCGCTCCCGAGCGGCACGTTGACGATCGCCCGATCCATGAACTGTCCGTAGTTCCCGCCGGACAGCGTGAATTCTCCCGAGAACTGCTGCAGCTCCGGCCGATGGGTGAGCAGCAGGATCGAGCCGCCGGTGTTGTTGCGTCCGAAAAGCGTGCCCTGCGAGCCGCGCAGGACCTCGACCGAGTCGATGTCGAGCAGTGTCATCATCGCCCCCTGGCCGTTGGCGACGTACACACCATCGGCGTACAGCCCGACGGCGGGGTCGAACACGATGGCCGAGCGGTTCACGGTCTGTCCGCGAATGGTCACATCGAGCGCCGACACCGATTGCGGCGAGCTCACCATGCGGGTGTTGGGAATGTCCCGGTCGATGTCCTCGAGCAGCACCGCATTGGCCTCGCGCAGCTGCTCACCCGAGCGCACGCTGACGGTGAGGGGTATGTCCTCGGCGCGCTCCTGGCGCCGGCGCGCGTACACGATCACCTCTTCCAGCGCGCCGGGGCCTGAAGCGGCCGACTGCGGTGCGGAGGCGGGGGTGGCCTCGTCGGCGCGCGCGGACTGAGCGGCGAGGAGCACGAGCAGGGTCGTTGCCGCAAGAGGGCATCCTGCATATCGCCGCGGCGCAGCCACCTCGACCTCCCCCGGTTGCACTTCCCCTCCCCCAGCCCAGCGGCTGGACGCTCACCCGAGCCAGCGACAAAATGTTAGCGGCAGGACCCCTCGACAGGAAGCGCTTCCGTAAACTCATGACGCCGTCACCGATTACCGCACCGGCCGAGCGCTCGGTGTGCGTGTATTGCGCCTCGAGCCGCATCGCTCATCCTGACTATCGCGCAGCGGCGCGCCGGCTCGGCGAGGTGCTCGCCGATGAGGGCCTCGGCATCGTCTACGGTGGCGGCGCGGCGGGCTCGATGGGCGCACTCGCCGACGGTGCGCTCGCGCGCGGCGGACGCGTGCTCGGCATCCTGCCGCGGTTCATGGCGGATCTCGAGTGGGGCCACAAGGGCCTTACCGATCTGCAGCTGGTGGAGGATCTGCGCACCCGTAAGCACATGATGCTGACACTCAGCCAGGCCGCGATTGCACTGCCGGGCGGCTCGGGCACGCTCGAGGAGCTGCTCGAGGCGGTGACGCTCAAGCGGCTCGGGCTCTACCTCAACCCGATACTGCTCGTGAACACGCGCGGGTTCTTCGATCCGCTGCTCCAGTTGCTCGGGCGCGCCGTGGAGGAGCGCTTCATGGATCAGCGCCACCTGCTCATGTGGCAGGTGGTCGCCACTCCGGATGAGGTGCCGGCTGCGCTCGCCAACGCACCGGCCTGGACCGCAGCCGCCCGCGGGTTCGCCTCGGTCTAGGTCCGCGTCCGCACTCGCAGCAGCACAGCTCAGTGCCCGGCGCTGGTCGAGCCTATGAACGCCGCCAGATCGCTTTTCATCTTGGCGAGCGATGGCGGATGCACGTACATCATGTGGCCGGCCTCGTAATACCTCATCTGCACGTGGGTGCCGACCTCGTGCGGGACGCCAAGATGCAGCACCATGTACTCGGTGCCTGAGAAGGGCGTCGCCAGATCGTAGTAACCGTTCAGCAGCAGCACGCGCAGGTTCGGATCCTTGATGAGTGCATCGGCGAGATCCACTCCGGAGTTGACGATCGGCTGCTCGCCCTTCTCGGTCCGGTGCGTCCATTTCCACTTCTCACCGATCCCGAAGTTGGTGGTGCGATAGGTCTCGCCCTGTCCGAAGCGCAGCTCGCCGTGGTAATAGTCGAGGAAGGCGGCGGCGAACGCCGCACCGATCGCGGAGAACTGCGGATCGTAATCGGTCTCCTTGGCGAGCAGGTCGCTGGTGGGACCCACGAATCGGCCGTCGAGCCGGCCTACGGTCAGCCCGCGCGCCTTGAGCAGCTCGTGCGCGAACTCGTTCTCGGACACCCGCAAGCGCGCCTGCTTGAGATACTCCACCGGCAGACCTGTGTAGTCATGCACCTTCTGCGCGACTGCATCGCGCTCCTCATCCGGGAGTGCGTCGCCCTTGAGGAGTGCGGCGATGTAGGGACCCATGGCGTATTGGCGCACTTCGGCAAGGAATGGCTCCAGAGCGGCCGGCTGGCCCGGCACCATGTGGTGAAACCAGGCCACGGCGGCGTAACCCGGCAGGTAGACCGCGTACGGACGATCGTTCCCGGGCAGCTCGGCGAATATGGCCTCGATGTCCGTGGCCACCGACACCAGCACGAGGCCGTTGAAGGTGAGCGAGCGGCGCGAGCGCAGGTAGTTGACGATGGCCGCGGCGCGCGTCGTGCCATAGCTCTCGCCGAGCAGGTACTTGGGTGAGGTCCAGCGGTTGTTGTCGCTCACATACTGCGCGATGAAACGGCTAACAGAGTCGATGTCAGGGTCCACCCCCCAGAACTCCTCATCCCGATGGTCGCAGACCGCGTGGCTGACGCCCGTGCCCACGGGGTCGATCATCACCACATCGCTGACATCGAGCAGGCTGAACTCGTTGTCCACCGTGCGGTACGGTGCGGGCGGCGTCGGTGTCGGGTCGGACAGCTGCACCCTTTTCGGACCGAGCACTCCCATGTGCAGCCACAGCGAAGATGAGCCGGGGCCGCCATTGAAGGCAAACGTCACCGGGCGCGCGCCTCCGGGTTTGAGGTCGCGGCGCGTGTAGGCGACGTAACCGATGCTCGCGATCGGCCGGTCATCGTCGTCCCTGACGATGAGCGTGCCTGCGGTCGCGGTATAGTCGATGGCCTTGCCGCCGAGGCTGAGCCGATGCTGAGTGATGGCTGCCTGCGGTGTCGGCAGCCGCATCCACTGCTCCTTCTTATCGCCCTTGATGTCGATGCGGCACAGCTGCGAAACCTGCGCGGCTGAGGGCGGGGCTGAAGGGGCGGCTTTGCCGGCAGCCGGCCCGGCCGGGCCGCCCTCTGCGGAGGCGCTCTCCTGCGCGAGCACCGCGGCCGCCAGGACCCACATCATCAGGACACCGACCAACACTCTCAGCGACATCTGCGCTCCGGTCGTTGCATGTAAGAGCCTCCGCAGCGCGCGAGGCCGCGCGCTTATACCATGACGTCCGCAGCCGCCGCTGTAAGATCGGCGCCCATGGCGGCCACCGATCCTCCGCGCTCGATCCGTTCCTTCGTGACGCGCTCGGGCCGTATCACCGAGGC
>JAFAVO010000097.1 GCA_019242385.1 Gammaproteobacteria bacterium
GAAGTGCGGCTGAGGGTGAGAGCGTTTGTTGCGATGACCGACGAGGACTGACAGGACGGTGCGATTTGCGAGGCGGCGAAGGGGTTCCGAGCTGCCTCGCCCTCTTTTTCCCGCCTGCTTCCCATGACCGGCCGCGCACGCATCCAGCGCGATGGCAGCGCAGCGATCATCGGCGGCTGCTGTTTTAGCTGAGCAAAAAAAACCCCGCTTGCGCGGGGTGTCGGTCGCTTGCTTGTGTGTGGAGGAGTGTCGTTCTCGTTGTTATCCGGTCGCAGCGCGGTATCCGGCGAGCCGGGAGGCTCCTGCCCGATCCACGCTTTTTTCGCTTATCCCTTGGCGTCGTCTTCCTTCCCGGCGGTTGCCGTTGCTGCCTAGAAGAAAAGCAACACTCGTGCCAACTCGCGCCTCCTGCCCCACAAGCCCTCTCCGGAGCCCCGGCGGTCAGTGCAAATGTGACGCAGTGCACGTTGTGGACCTGACACATGTCCGATGCTTAGCCCCGCAGCAGCCGTCATCGCCCGTTATGTCGGTGTTCTAGACAGGCGAGTGTCAAATTTGTCGACGCATTTGAGGGAGCATTGTCAGGTAGCTTCGGCACAGCGTCCGACACAAGTGTCTGAACCTGCGACAGAAGTGGACTTTTTCCAGGGGTGTAAATGAACTCGACAGGGAGGATTTCCGGCACCTGGGTGCCGAAGCTCGCATCCTGCGTGCTGGCCCTCGCCGCCGTGTTCAGCGCTGCGCCCGGCCTCGCCGGCGAGGAGGCGATGCCGCGCCCGCCGGAGCTCGAGCGCGATGTGCAGTTCTGGGTCCGCGTCTACACCCAGATCGATACCAACGCCGGCTTCCTGCACGATCAGTCGAACCTGGGTGTGGTGTACGAGACGCTGCATTTCTCGCCCGACTCCCCACCCTCGGAGCGGCAGCGACTCGTGGACCAGGCGCGCGAGCGCGTTGCCGCGGCGTTGCGCCGGATCGCCGCCACCGGTGATGCACCCCTGTCGCCCGAGGACCAGCGCATCCGCGAGCTGTGGGGGCCGGACGGAACTCCGGGGCGGCTGCGTGCCGCCGTGGATGACATCCGCTTCCAGCTCGGACAATCCGACCGGTTCCGCAGCGGCCTGATCCGCTCGGGCGCGTGGGAGACGCACATCGCGGAGACACTCGCCAACCTCGGGTTGCCGGCCGAGCTCGCCGTGCTGCCACACGTGGAATCCTCATTCAACCCGAGTGCCTACTCCAAGGTCGGCGCGGCGGGGTTGTGGCAGTTCATGCGCTCGACCGGGCGGCGCTACATGCGCATCGATGGCGCGGTGGACGACCGGCTCGACCCGTTCCGCTCGACCGAGGCTGCCGCGCAGCTGCTCGCCTACAACTACCGGGTGCTCGGCACCTGGCCGCTGGCGCTCACCGCCTACAACCACGGCACCGCCGGAGTACGGCACGCCAAGGAAACTCTCGGCACCGATGACATCGTGCGCATCGTCCGCAGCTACAGCAGCCGCACCTTCGGGTTTGCCTCGCGCAACTTCTACGTCTCTTTCCTCGCCGCACTCGAGATCGACCGCAATCCGGAGAAGTACTTCGGACCGCTGCAGAAGGAGAGTGAGGCACATTTCCAGGAGCTCGAGCTGCCGGCCTACGTCTCGGCGAGCTCGCTCGAGCACGCTCTGAAGATCGATGCGGCGAAGCTGCGGGTGCTCAACCCCGCGCTCCTGCCGGCGGTCTGGAACGGCGCGCAGCGTGTGCCGAAGGCCTACCGGCTGCGATTGCCCGTCGATGGCGCCACATGGAGCGGCCAGCTCCTCGCTCAGCGCCTGAGCCCGGCAGAGATGTTCACCGGGCAGCGGGCCCCGCCGCGCTATCGTGTCCAAAGTGGCGATACGCTCGCGGCGCTCGCGACGCGTTACGGCGTGCCGATCGAGTCGCTCGCGGAGCTCAACCACCTGCGTACCAGCGCGCATCTGCGTCCCGGTCGCGTGCTGACCGTGCCCGAGACTACCTCCATCAGCCTCGCTGCTGCCGCCGCCTCGCCCTCCTCGGTCCCAGCCGCGCCTGCTGCCCCCGCAGCCGCACCGGCGCCGGCCACCGCTCCGCTGCTCGCGTCGCGAACGCCGCTGCAGGCCGCCGCGCCCTCGGCACCGGCGGCCGACGCAGTCGCGCCGCCGTCACCGGGAGGGGCGGTGTCCACCGAGGTTGCAGTGCGCGAAAGCGCCGAGGACGCCGCCGCGGCCGCCGCCCTCGAGGCGGCCAGCGCCAAGCCGCGCGCCGCATCGGCCGCGCAGCCGGTGTCGGCCGCACAGGCGGAAGCGCTCGGCCCGGCGCTTGGCCCGGCCGGCGATGCCGAGCAGAACGCCGATCCCTTCGACTACAGCGTGGCCCAGGATGGCACGATCCGTGTCGCTGCCGGCGAGACTCTCGGGCATTACGCCGACTGGCTCGGTGTCACCTCGGCGCGTCTGCGCGAGATGAACCACCTCAAGTTCCGGACCCCGGTCCTCATCGGACAGCGCATCCGGCTCGACTTCACGCAGGTGACGCGTGAGGTGTTCGAGACCTTGCGCCACGAGTACCACCGCGAGCTGCAGGCGGCGTACTTCGCGGGCCACCGCATCGTCGGCACCGAGATCCGCATCGCGCGGCCCGGCGATTCGGTGTGGAC
>JAFAVO010000115.1 GCA_019242385.1 Gammaproteobacteria bacterium
CGGTGACCGCCCACTGATGATGTAACCGGCACACATCGGTGCCCGAGTCATGCTAAGTTACCCTGCCCTTTTCGAGGGCCGGCGCGGCTCGCGAGCCCGCCCCCCGCATGACCACCACCTGAGGATCTGCAACGCGCATGGCCCAGCCTTCCACCGAGCACGCCCCGATCGTCTGGGCCAATGCGCTGATGTTCGCGCTCACCTTGGCGGCCGCGGTGATACTCGTGCCCTGGTACGGCCTGACGCATGGCTTCAGCTCGGCCGACTGGGCGGTCTTCGCCGTTTTCCTCATCGCCAATGGGATGGCGATCACCGCCGGCTACCACCGCCTGTGGGCCCACCGCACCTACGAAGCGCACTGGATTCTGCGCCTGGTGTACCTGGTCTTCGGCACCATGGCGCTGCAGAACAGTGTGTTCGCCTGGTGCAGCGGCCACCGCACCCACCACCTGCACGTGGACGATGAGGATCGCGATCCCTACTCCGCGCGGCGTGGCTTCTGGTTCTCGCACATCGGCTGGATGCTGCGCGAATACCCGAGCGGCCGCGAAGACTTCAGCAACATACCGGATCTGAAGAAGGATCCGCTGCTGAGGTTCCAGCACCGCTACTACGTGCCGCTGGCGCTCGCGGCCAACTTCGGCCTGCCGCTCGCCGCCGGCGTGCTGTTCCACGATGTATGGGGCATGCTGATTCTCGCCGGCGTGCTGCGCCTGGTGTGGAGTCACCACGTCACCTTCTTCATCAACTCACTGGCCCACATGTGGGGCACCCGGCCGTATACCGACGACAATTCGGCGCGCGACAACCCGGTGCTGGCGGTGGTGACTTACGGCGAGGGATACCACAACTTCCACCACATCTTCGCGCACGACTACCGCAATGGCGTGCGCTGGTGGCAGTGGGACCCCACCAAGTGGCTGATCGCCTCGCTGCAGCTGCTCGGCCTGACGCGCCGCCTCAAGCGCACGCCCGTGTTCCAGATTCAGCGCGCGCTGCTCGCCATGCAGTTCAAGCGCGCGCAGGCACGGCTCGCGCGGCTGCCGGCCGCGGGCGCCGCCGCGCACATCGAGTCACTGCGTGCGCGCATCGCGCACGAATACGAGAGCTTCCTCGCGGCTCTCGCCGAGTGGGCCCGCGTCAAGGAACAGTGGCTCGGGGACAAAAAGCGCGCGGTGCGTGAGCAGTGGGATCAGGTCCACCTGCAGCGCTGCCTGCGGGAGATCGAGACGCGCCTGAGCCGGCAGCTGCGGCGCATGCGGCTGCTGCAGGCGCAACTGGCCTGAGCCCCTGCTGAGCCCCTCTTAGGCGCACCGCCTGCGGCGCGCTGCGCGGGAAGCGCGGTTGGCAGCACCGCTGCGCTTCGTGCACCATGCATCGCATGGGACGCATATTCGAAGTCCGCAAGCACACGATGTTCGCGCGCTGGAACCGCATGGCGAAGCAATTCGCGCGCATCGCCAAGGACATCACCATGGCGGTCAAGGCCGGCGGCCCGGATCCTGCCTCGAACCCGGCGTTGCGGCGTGTCATCCAGAACGCGCGCGCGGTCAACATGCCGAAGGACAAGATCGAGGCGGCCATCAAGCGCGCCTCTGGCCGCGACGCCACCAACTACCACGAAGTGCTGTACGAAGGGTATGCGCCCTATGGCGTCGCGCTGCTGGTGGAGACGGCGACCGACAACCCGACGCGCACGGTCGCTGCGGTGCGCAACATCATCACCAAGGGCGGCGGGAACCTTGCCACCAGCGGCAGTGTCAGTTTTATGTTCCGCAAGATGGGCGTGTTTCGCCTCAACCCGGAAGGCATCGACCAGGACGACCTCGAGTTGTACCTGATCGATCATGGACTCGAGGAGATGGGTGAGAGCACCGGCGAGAAAGGTGAGCCGCAACTGGTGATTCGTTGCGGGTTCGGCGACTTCGGGCGCATGCAGGAAGCGCTCGAGGCGCGTGGCATCGCCCCGCTCTCGGCCGAGCACGAGTACATCTGCACCGCTCCGACCGAGCTTCCCGAGGAGAAGGCCACCGAGGTGGTTACGCTCATCGATCGTCTCGAGCAGGATGAGGACGTGCAGAAGGTCTTTCATACCCTGGCCTGAGATGCCGCACGTGCCGGCCCATATCCACGCCTACAGCCTGGAACCGGCCCGCGCCGCCGAGGCGGCGCTGCTCGCGGCGATGTCGGCTGCGCACGTGGAGCGTGGCTTGAAGCCCGCCTGGGGCGCGGCGCGCATCCGCTGGCACGTGCGCGACCCCGACAGCATGGTGCTCACGGCCCGCCTGTGCGCCACCATCGCGGGCTTTGCCATCATGCGCTACGGCGATGACGTGGCTCACCTCAACCTGCTCGCCGTCGCGCCCGCTCACCGGCGCCGCGGCGTCGCCCGCGCTCTGGTGGAGTGGCTGGAGGAGACCGCACTCACGGCCGGCACCTTCGTCATCGGTCTGGAGCTGCGCGAGGGCAACGGGGCCGCGCGCGCCTTCTACCGCGCGCTCGAGTACCGGGAGCTCGGACAGATCCCCGGCTACTACCAGGGTGTCGAGACCGCCATCCGCATGGCGCGCGATGTGCGCGCCCGGCGCGCCAGCACCCCGGGAGCCCGGCAGCAGACTCCCTGACCGGGACGTGTGAGTCAGCTGCCGATCTTGTAATCGAACTCGTAAGAGTGCGAGCCGTCGGCGCCGACGGTGATGGTCATCGTGCCGCTGAGGCCCTGCAGCTCGCCGCTGCCCGAGTCCGGCACCACTGAGATGCTCGCCTTGGGTGTGCCCCGGGTCATCGTGGCACTGTGCTGCAGCACGAAGCTGCCGCTGCGGCCCTTGAGCCTGCCGGTCACTCGCTCGAGCGCGACGTATCCGGCTGACCCCGGTACCTCCGTCTGCGTGGCCAGCATCTCGCCCTTGCCGATGCCCTCCAGATCACCGTGGAAGCGCTTGTCGATCGTCAGGCGGCCGAGATTGGCCGCGCGTGCGACCTGCGTATCCGGCTTCTGCGGCGTCACCTTGACATCGAAAGCACCCACCGCGCGCTGACTCATGTCGCCTCTCCCCCGAGTGCTTTCGCTGCTGCTCGTTTCAGTCCGGCATGGGCGTCATCCGCCCCGCCAGTGCGTCCTCGAAGCCGAGGTCGCGCAGGTCCCGGACCCGCTGCGGGAACAGGATGCCATCGAGATGATCGACCTCGTGCTGCACCACGCGGGCATGGAATCCCTCGACGGTGCGGTCAAGAGGCGCGCCGTACTGGTCGTAGCCGCGGTAGCGTACACGGCGATGACGGGGAACGAGACCACGCAGCCCCGGCACCGACAGACACCCTTCCCAGCCTTCATCCTGCTCGGCGGTAACCGGCGTGACAAGCGGATTCACCAACACGGTATAGGGCACCGGAGCGATGTGCGGATAGCGCGGATTGTCCGCGAGCTCGAAGATGACTACCCGCAGGCTCACCCCGATCTGCGGCGCAGCGATCCCCGCCCCGCTCAGCGCGCGCATGGTGTCGTCCATGTCGGCGAGGAGCTCGAGCAGCTGCGCGTCGAAGCCGGTGACCGGCTCGGCCACGCGCTGCAGCAGCGGCTCGCCCATTTTCAGTACCGGGCGGATTGCCATGGCGCCGAGGATACTCCGCGCTAACGCCGCGCCGGGACTTCCGTGACCACGGGGATGGAGCGGCGATGGTCGCGGAAGACGAGTACCTGCTCGCGCGCCGCCCCCGGCCCGGGCCCCTCGCGCCCGGCGCGCTCGGCGCGCTCCACCGCGGCAGTCACCAGCGCGTGCTGCGGCGAGAGCTCGCACACCGGATCGGTGTTGTCGGGATCACCCGTCAACAGGTACGCCTGACAGCGGCAGCCGCCGAAATCCTTGCCGCGCTCCGGGCAGCTGCGGCAGGGCTCCTTCATCCAGCCCTCGCCGCGAAAGCGGTTGAAGGCTGCCGAGTCGTACCAGATGCTGCGGATGTCCGCAGCGCGCACACTGGGCAGCTCCAGTCCCGGGAGCATGCGCGCCGCATGGCAGGGCATGGCGATGCCATCGGGCGCAATGGCGAGAAACACCGACCCGAGCCCGTTCATGCAGGCCTTCGGCCGCCTCTCGAAATAGTCGGGGACCACGAAGTAGATCTGCATACGCCCCGCCACCCGCTCGCGGAAGCGCTGCGTCACCGCTTCGGCGCGCTCGAGCTGCGCGCGGCTCGGCAGCAGGTGCGCGCGGTTCAGCCACGCCCAGCCGTAGTACTGCGTGTTGGCGAGCTCGACGTACTGCGCGCCGAGCGCCTCGGCCATCTCGAGAATCTCGCCCACGTGGTCGATGTTCAGCCGGTGCAGCACCACATTCAGCACCATGGGGTAACCGAACTCGCGAATCAGTGCGGCGACCTGGGACTTCAGCTCGAAGGTGCGGGTGCTGCTGAGGAAATCGTTCATCTCCCGGGTGCTGTCCTGGAAGGAGAGCTGGATGTGGTCGAGCCCGGCGTCCTTGAGCGCGGCGATGCGCGCGCGCGTCAGACCGACGCCCGAGGTGATCAGGTTGATGTAGAAGCCGAGCGCGTGCGCCTCTGCCACGATCGCCTCGAGATCCTCCCGCACCAGGGGCTCTCCGCCCGAGAGGCCGAGCTGCACCGCCCCGAGCGCGCGCGCCTCGCGCAGCACGCGCAGCCACTCCGCGGTCGGCAGCTCCGCGCCGGTGCGCGCGAAATCCGTCGGGTTGTAGCAGAAGACGCAGTGCAGCGGGCAGCGGTAGGTGAGCTCCAGCAGCAGCCACAGCGGCGGTCCTGGAGACGGGGCGGCGGTTTGCACTGGAGAGGCTGGCACGGCGCCGCTCACTCACGCAGCTCCAGCCAATGCTTCTGCAGGGCGAGCGCAACGAAGGCGCGCACATCGGCGGCGAGCCCGCTGAGCCCGTAGCTGTGCTCGAGGTCGGCGACGATCTCGGCGAGCGTACGGGCACCGTCACAGCGGCTCATGATCGCGCCGGCACTGCTGTTGAGCTTCACCATGCCCTCCGGATACAGCAGCACGTGCGCGTCCTGCGCCGGCTCCCATTGCAGCTTCAGGCCCTGGGATATGGCGGGCTTCACCGTGTCCGGGAGATCGCTCACTGCGTGACTCCGTACGCCAGGGCCATGGCGTCGTTCATCTGCCAGAGCACGTCGAGCTTGAACTGCAGCACCTGCAGCGCCCGCTCCTGCGCGGCGCGGGTGTCGAAGCGCTCGAGCGTCAGCGCGAGTCCGAACTCGACGTCGCGGCGCGCGCGACTCACGCGGCTCTGGAAATAGCTCAAGCCGCCCGCATCGATCCAGGGGTAGTGCTGCGGCCAGCTCGCGAGACGCTGCCGATGAATCTCCGGAGCGAAGAGCTCGGTGAGCGAGGCACACACCGCCTCGGTCCAGGGCGCGCGGCGCGCGAAATTCACGTAGGCATCCACCGCGAACCGCACCCCGGGGAGCACCTGCTCGAGGCTCTCCACATGCGCACGCTCGAGCCCGACCGCCTCGGCGAGCCGCAGCCACGACTCGATCCCCCCGGGGTCATCGCCGTAGCCGTCGTGGTCGAGAATGCGCTGCACCCAGTTGCGCCGCACCGCACGTTCGGGGCAGTTGGCGAGGATCGCGGCATCCTTCACCGGTATGTTGATCTGGTAGTAGAAGCGGTTGGCCACCCAGCCGCGGATCTGCGCCGGGGTCGCACGCCCGCCGTTCAGCATGAGGTTGAAGGGATGGTGAATGTGGTAGGCGCGGCCGGCTTCGCGCAGCCGCCGCTCGAACTCCTCGCGACTCCAGGGGCCGCTCAAACCTCGAGCTCCAGGCCATCCCACGCGACCTCGATCCCGCGGCGGGCAAGCTCGGCACGCTCGGCGGAGTTCTCATCGAGGATGGGGTTGGTGTTGTTCACGTGGATCAGGATGCGGCGCGTCGCCGGGGAGAGCCGCTCGAGCCACTCGAGCATACCGCCGCTGCCCGACTGGGGCAGGTGGCCGATCTCGCGCGCGCGTTTGCGGGAGAGGCCGAGAGTGATCATCTCCTCATCGGTCCAGAATGTTCCATCGACCAGCACGCACTCAGCCTCCTGCATCGCCTGCCACAGCGTCTCCTCCATCGCCCCGAGCCCTGGCGCATAGACCATCGAGCGCTGGGTGCGCGTATCGCGCATCACCAGCGCGACGTTGTCGCCGGGCACCGGGGACTCACGGTGCGGCGAGTACGGCCCGGGCTTGCCGGGTACGGCGAGCGCCCGCCAGCGGATGCCTGCTACTCCATCGATCGCGAACTCGCGCCCATCGGGTTTCATCGGGCGCTGCTCGATGCCGCAATAGTGTTGCAGCACCGCGAAGATCGGATTGCCGCGCGTCAGGTCTGCGCCGGCGGCGTCGGTGCACCACACCAGGAGCGGCCGCGTCGACTCCCGCAGCATGAAAAGACCGGTCGTGTGATCGATCTGTCCGTCGACCAGGACGATCGCTGCTATCGCGGTATCGCGCGGTGCGCGTGCCGGTTGCAGGTCCGGGTGCGCGGCGAGCTGCGCGAGAATGTCCGGCGAGGCGTTGATAAGTACCCAGGAGGCAGCGTCCTCACCGCAGACTGCGACGGACGATTGCGTGCGGCGCAGCGCCCGAAGCGTACCTGTGCGCACGCCGGAGCAGTTCCGGCAGTTACAGTTCCATTGGGGAAAGCCGCCGCCTGCGGCCGATCCGAGCACGCGGAGCTTCATGGCGAGCCACCGGGCAGGGCCTGACGGCCCGCCCCCGTTCGCGTGCCGAGCCCGGGCGGCCCAGGCTCCCGGCCTTTTCTTATCGAATTTACCGTCGCTCAGCGGTTAGCAATGTACATCGTGATTTCCATGCCGAACCGAAAATCAATAGCTTGTGGTGTTTCCCAGCGCATGGTCTGTCTTCCTGGTTGAGGTCGGGGTGGATCGAAGTGTCGGCGTGTATCCTTTCCCGGACAGGCGGGGGTGCGAAAGCAGATGATCATGAAAGCGGCCTCATGATTTTCATGAGGCCATCCGGCCCGGGCCGCTCGAGCCACCGATGAAGCTGCGCACCCGGCTGTATCTGGTGCTGACGGGCGTCACCACGGCATTTGTGGCGGTGCTGATCGCCGATGAGGTCCGTGACGCGCGCTCCTCCGTGAGGGAGGAAATCGAAGCGGCCAACCGCGTGGCGGCGCACGTCCTCCAGAGCCTGATCCTCACCTATGCCTCCACCGGAGGCACCCCGGCGGTGCAGAAGATGCTCGAGCAGCTCGGTCACGTGCGCGCCAACGACCTCATCCTGCGTGACGCCTCGGGCAAGCTCCTCTACTACTCCCCTCCTCCGGTCTACAAGGTGGGACGGGAAGCGCCGGCCTGGTTCGTGCATCTGCTGGCGCCGCGACCTGCGCAGCAGGTATTCACGCTCGGCGATGGCGCGCAGGTGGTGATCGCTGCGCAGCCCTCGCGCGCCATACTCGACGCCTGGGACGACCTGACGCGGCTGCTCGCGATCGCAGCCGCCATGATCGCGGCCCTGGGCGCGCTCGCCTTCTGGCTGGTGGACCGTGCGCTCGCGCCATTTCCGGTGATCGCGGCGGGACTCGAGCGGCTGCAGCGCGGTGAGCTCGGCTATCGCCTGCCGCCGCTCCCTGGATTCGAGGCGCATGCCATGGGCGCGGCGTTCAATCGCATGGCGCAGGCGATGGAGGATAAGGTGCGCGCGGAGCGTGACGCGCGCGAGGCGCGCGCCCGGCTCGAGGAGGGGCGTGAGCTCGCGCTGCTCGTCGAGCAAAGCGTCGAGGAGGAGCGGCACCTGATCGCCCACGAGCTGCACGATGAGTTCGGCCAGTCGGTGACCGCGATCCGCAGCCTCGCCATGGCGATCGCGACCCAGTCGGCGGAGCCGGGCATGAGTGAGACGGCGCGGCTCATCTCGGACGAGGCGGCGCGCCTCTACGACGCCATGCACGGACTCATCCCGCGGCTCGCGCCACCTTCGCTCGATTCGCTGGGACTCGCTGAGTCGCTCGAGACCCTGGTGCGTGACTGGCAGGCTCGCCATCCTTCACCGCGTCTCGCCCTCCAGCACCAGCTGCTCCCCGATCTCGGCACCAGTGTGACGCTCGCCGCGTACCGCGTGGTGCAGGAGGGGCTGGTGAATGCCGTGCGCCATGCACGTGCGCAGCAAGTGGCGATCGAGGTCACTGCCACCGAGGGGCGCCTGATGGTCTCGGTGAGCGATGACGGTGTGGGTCTGCCGCAGAACTGGTCGCGTCCGGGTCACTTCGGTTTGCGCGGCCTGAGCGAGCGCGTCGAGCGCCTGGGAGGGAGCCTCCAGGTGTGCAACCGCGCGCCGCGCGGTGTGTGTCTGCGCGCGGAGATTCCGCTGGCGGCCCGCACATGATTCGCGTGCTGCTGGTCGACGATCACGCGGTGGTGCGTACCGGCTTTCGCCTGCTGCTGCAGGCTCATCCGGAGATCAGCGTGGTGGCCGAGGCGGACTCGGGCGAGGCCGCGTACCAACGCTACCTCGAGCTGTCGCCCGATGTGGTGGTCATGGATCTGGCCATGCCCGGTATGGGTGGCCTCGAGGCGCTGCGCCGCATCCGTGCGCATCATCCGCAGGCGCGCGTACTCACCCTCTCCGCGCATGATGACCCGCTGCACGCGCGGCGCGCGTTGCGCGAAGGCGCCCGCGGCTTCCTCTCCAAGCGCAGTGCGCCCGAGGCGCTGCTCGAGGCCATCACTGCAGTGGCCGCAGGGCAGCGCTATCTCGATCTCAAGCTCGCGCAGCAGCTGGCACTCGGCGAGCTCGAGCATGCGGGCAAATCCGCGGTCGAGCAGCTGACCGAGCGCGAGTTCGAAGTCTTCATGCGCCTCGCCGGCGGAGCGAGCGTGCAGCGCATCGCCGAAGACCTGAAGCTGTCCGCCTCGACGGTGGGCACCCACCTCTACAACATCAAACAGAAGCTCGGAGCCTCGAACCAGGCCGAGCTGACCTTGATTGCCGTGCGGCTGGGACTGATCGAGGCCTGATGGCCGAGTGATGGCTAATGGTCGGCGAGCTCGCGGCTCACGGCCACGCGGCGCGTCAGGCGCTCGAGCGAGCGGCGCGCGGCGGCTTTGGCAATGTGCTTGCACCACAGCGGCTCACGCTGACCGTTGCGACGGCGAAACTTCTCGCAGTCGCACGTCCACAGGATGCGGTCATCCTGCGTGCGCAGCACTTGTACCGTCCGGCTGGTGAAACTGTAGGTTCCGATGACTTCGTTCTGCGCCTCGCGGCGCCGCCGGAAGCGAATGGCCATGGGGCAAGCCTAGCGCAGCTGGGCTGTGGATTGCTTGTGGATTACTTGTGCACACGCTGCGCAAACGCCGGCCGGCGCTCACGAGGAGATGATCTTCGCCTTGATAGCCTCGTACTCGGCATCGGTGATCAGGCGGGCATCGAGCATCTCCTTGGCCTCCTTGAGCCGCCGCACCGCGTCACTCTCCCCGGCGGCCGCCGACGCGAGCGGTGCGCCACCCACCTGGATGCCGCCCGAGCGCGCCCGCAGCTCCTCCAGCTCCCGCACCCGGCGCTTCTCGCGCCACGCCTGGTCCTGCCCCTGACAGATGCGGTACACGGCCTGTGCCTGATCGCGCCGCAAGCCACTGAATTGCACCTGCTGCGAGCCACTCGCGCCGAGCGATGCCAGGTCGGTCGCCTTACCGGCGCGCACCGCGAGGTCGGCGCTCAACATGCCGACGCGCAGCGTGACCTCCTCGAGGTCCTGCCAGCGGATCGTGGTCACATCGAAACCACCGAGCAGCTTGCGCGTCAGCACGATGAGCCGCCCGCTGGTCGCGGCGACCAGCAGCCGGCGGTGCAGCAGTGCGAACAGGCGCATCTGGATCGCGTAGGCTTCGAGCGTCTCGCCCGGAATCAACACCGAGCGCAGTTGCGCGAGCGGCTGCCCGAGTCCTGCCTCATCCATTGCCGGTGTGTCGCTCATGTCGGTCCTTCGCGGTCGGAGCGTGGAGTGCGTCAGCCCTTCTTGAGGATCTCGGCGCGGAATTCCCGCAGCTTGGCCTTGAGGATGCGGGCGTTCTGCGGACCCATGCGCATCAGCAGCTTCTGTCCGGCCGAGCGGTTTTCGAGGTTCGGGTCGGCGTACTCCCAGAAGACTTTCGGCTGCAGCAGCGGGATCGGCGCCGGCACCTCGGGAGTCTGCAGCAGATGGTCGATCACTTCCACCAGCCGGTCGTTGAAATACTTACCCGGGTAACCGAGGTCCTCGTACGCCTGCTGGAACAGCGGATAGAGCCTTTCATACACCACCGCGAGTGCTTTGACATCGGTTCCCTGCACGACCTTCACGAGCGGTGCGTAGCGCTCGAAGTTCGCCTCGCCGAGGGTCGTCATGTCGGCCCGTCCGGCGACCACGGCCTGTCCGGGGGTCGGCTTCACCGGGCGCAACTCCACCGCCACCTTGCGTCGCGGCAGGTTGTCGACCGTCACCACGATGTGGCGCACCACGTTCTGCGGGACGAGGAACTGAGCGATCGGACCGCGCCCGAGCACTCCGGCCAGCGAGTCGCGCACCACCGCATCGCTGTCGTTGAGCGCCGGCAGGGCAGCGGAGCCTGCGGCCGCTCCCGGGATGGGGTGCGCGATCGAGGGCTCCTCACTCGGGGCGGGCTGGGACGCGGCTCGAGGCAGCGGCGGCGCCTCGACGACCGGGCGCGCTCGGCCGGCGTACCAGTACCAGCCGCCGGCGGCGATCGCCGCGGCGACGACCGCGCCCACGAGCCACATGAGCTTGCGGCGCGAGGCGTCCTCGAGATCCTGATCCCACATCGGGCGGTCCCCTACGGCACACTGCCGAAGCGGTAATTTACTCTTTTTCGCAGCTGCCGCGCCCGCGCGAGGCGGGTTCCATACAGTGCGCGGCGCAGGCTGCGCTGTATGCAGTGTGAATTCCCGCTGCGGTGGCTCCTCGCAGCGCTGCCACTGTGTTTCAATCCGCTCATGCCCGCCGACTTCCATCCTGCGGTCGCCAACTGGTTCGACCGTACCTTCGATGCGCCGACTCCGGCGCAGCGCGCCGCGTGGCCCGAGATCCTGGCGCAGCGCCACGTACTCATTGCCGCCCCCACCGGCTCCGGCAAGACTCTCGCGGCCTTCCTGGCCGTGCTCGATGAGCTGGTGCGCGAGGGGCTCGACGCCGACGGCACGCTTCCCGATGAGACGCGCATCGTGTATGTCTCGCCGCTCAAGGCGCTCTCCAACGACATCCAGCGCAATCTCGAGTCTCCGCTGGCCGGCATCCGCGACGAGCTCGCCGCGCTGGCGCTGCCCGCGGTCGATATCCGCACCTTCGTGCGCACCGGCGATACCCCGCAGCACGAGCGCGCGGCGAGCGCCCGCCGCCCGCCGCACATCGTGGTAACCACGCCGGAGTCGCTCTACATCCTCATGGGCTCCGAGTCGGGCCGGCGAATGCTCGCGAGCACGCGCACGGTCATCGTCGATGAGATCCATGCCATGGTCGCCTCCAAGCGCGGCGTCCACCTCTCGATCACCCTCGAGCGGCTCGAGGCGCTCGCCGGGCGCAAGCTCACGCGGATCGGGCTGTCCGCCACGCAGAAGCCCATCGATGAAGTGGCGCGTTTTCTGGTGGGCAGCGCCAATCTGCGCGCCGATGGCAGCGCCGCCTGCACCATCATCGACACCGGGCACGTGCGCGAGCGCGACCTGCAGCTGGAAATCCCGCCGGCGCCGCTCGAGGCGGTCATGTCGGGCGAGGTGTGGACGCAGATCTACGATCGCCTCGCGGAGCTGGTGGCCGAGCACCGTACCACGCTGGTATTCGTCAACACGCGCCGCCAGGCCGAACGCGTCGCACGCCATCTCACCGAGCGGCTGCCGGCCGGTCAGGTGACCGCGCACCACGGCAGCATGGCCAAGGAGTCGCGACTCGACGCCGAGGCGCGCCTCAAGCGCGGCGAGCTGCGTGCGCTCGTGGCCACCGCCTCTCTCGAGCTCGGCATCGACATCGGCGAGGTCGACCTGGTCTGCCAGCTCGGCTCGCCACATTCGATCGCCGCATTCCTGCAGCGCGTCGGCCGCTCGGGACATAGCGTCGGCGGCACTCCCAAGGGGCGGCTGTTCCCGCTGTCGCGCGATGATCTGGTCGAGTGCACGGCACTGCTGATCGCCGTGCGTC
>JAFAVO010000178.1 GCA_019242385.1 Gammaproteobacteria bacterium
GCGCCCGCGGGTACTGCGCGGACTTGGCAGGCTGCCCTTGTTGCCAAAGGGGCTGTAGCCGACCACGGCCACGTGGTGCTTCTCGCACCACGGCAGCACCGTGTTCTCGATGGAGCGCTCTTCCAGATGGTAGAGCACCTGATTGCAGAGGGGATGTCCGCCGCCGGCCACCCGCCGAACCTCCTCGAGGTCGGAGACATCAAAGTTGCTCACTCCCCAGGCAAGGATCTTGCCCTCGCGCCTGAGCTGCTCGAAGCCGGCGATCGTGTCCTCGAGCGGATGTGCACCGCGCCAGTGGAGCAGATAGCAATCGAGATGATCGGTCCCGAGCCGTGCGAGTGAAGCGTTGCAGGCCGCGATCACACCGCTGCGCGAGGCGTGGGTCGGCAGTACCTTGGACACCAGAAAGACCTCATCGCGGCGCTGCGCGATCGCACGGCCGACGAGCTTTTCCGCCGCGCCTGATCCATACATCTCGGCGCAATCGATGTGAGTCATTCCGAGCTCGAGGCCGCGCTCGAGCGCGGCGAGCGCGACAGAGGCTTCGGCGTTATCGATGTTCCACGTGCCCTGACCGATCGCCGCAACCTCGCGCGCGCTGGAGCCAAAGTGCCGGTATTGCATGCATGCCTCCGCGCAACCGCTCA
Source organism: Gammaproteobacteria bacterium (assembly GCA_019242385.1). Lineage (GTDB taxonomy): Bacteria > Pseudomonadota > Gammaproteobacteria > Steroidobacterales > Steroidobacteraceae > 13-2-20CM-66-19. The sequence continues at coordinate 648 of JAFAVO010000178.1, forward strand.
GGTGCCGCGCCCGGTAACCATCGACCACAGCCAACCGAGCATCGCGAGCGCCATGATCCCCGTCGCGACCCATCCTAGCAGCAGCCAGGCGCCGCGGACGGCGAAGCGCTCCATCACCTTGCGGTTCGCCGCCATGCGCACGAGCAGTACCATCACCGGCACCGCGACGATTCCGTTGATGACGGCCGCACCCACCAGAGCCTTCATGGGGTTGATGCCGGAGACGTTGGCGAGGGCGCCGGCAACGGTCGCCAGCGTGATCGCCGCGTAGAAGCCCTTGGCTTGGAGCGGTTTGCGCGACAGGCCTACGGGCCAGCGACGAGCTTCACCGAGAGCATACGCGGCGGAGCCGGCGAGCACCGGAACCGACAGCAGGCCGGTGCCGATGATGCCGAGGGCGAAGAGTGCGAAAGCGAACTCACCCGCGAGCGGTCGCAAGGCCTCGGCCGCCTGGGCCGCGGTTTGTACCTCGGTGATTTTTCCCTGGCGCAGGGTGCTGGCGGTGGCGACGAGTATGGCGAGGCCCACTGTGTTGGAGAAGGCCATGCCGACGGCCGTATCCCAGCGAATCCGCGCGAGGGCTGAGGCTCCCTGACTCGGCTTGTGACGTAGCGGGACGCGCTGCGGATGTGCCTTGGTGTCCTCGACTTCCTGTGCAGCCTGCCAGAAGAACAGATACGGACTGATGGTCGTGCCGAGTATCGCCACGACCATGAGCCAGAAGCTCACCCCGAGGGACAAGTGCGGAATGATCAGCGCCCGCAGGAATCCGCCCCAGTCGACATCGACCACCACCAGCACGCCGAAGTAGGAGAGCAGGCCGAGCGTCAGCCACTTCAGCACCCCCACGTAGACCTGATGCGACAGCAGAACCTGCGTGACCGTGCACACCACTGCGAACAGCACGATCCACACCCAGCCCGGCAGGAACGGCACGAGCAGCCGCATGCTCTCGGCCATCGCGCCGAGGTCCGCGCCGATGTTGAGGGTGTTGGCAGCAAACAGCAGCCAGACGATGGGCTGCAGAATCCACGCCGGGTAGTGTTGGCGCAGGTTGCCGGCGATGCCCTTGCCGGTCACTCGCCCGATGCGCGCGCTGAATTCCTGGATGACGACCATCATCGGATAGGTGAACAGCAGCGTCCAGGCGAGCTGGTAGCCGAACTGAGCTCCGGCCTGCGAGTAGGTGCCAACGCCGCTCGGATCATCGTCCGAGGCGCCGGTGATGAATCCGGCGCCGAGGCGCGACCACAAGGAGCGCACCGGACGGGCGGCGCGCTCGCCGCTTGCGCGCTCCCCTGAGCGTCGGGCGGGCCGGCGCAGAACTTTGGCGGGACTTCTGGCCATCCTTCGACCTGCAGGGGCTCCGGCATGCAAAGCTCCGTCGCAGTGTGGGTGGCAGGCGAGGAGTGCGCGGACGGCGGACCTCTCGAAGTTGTGTCGGTGTTTTCTCGCAACAGCAGTTGCTGGTGCCCTATTGAGGCGGTTTGTGCGCATACTGGAGCCAGCGGAAGGGCACCCCGACCAACATGAAACCCGTTTCCGATACCGCGTTCTACTGCTGCGGCATCCGCATGCGCGATGCCGAAAGTGCGCACCCAGTGTGCGGCGATCAGTTTGCCCGGCTGTTCATGGACGGACACGGCATGGAGATCCTGCGCCGCTTCGCGGGCGAGCGCGGACCGAACATGAGTAACGTCGCGCGTGCACGTTACATCGATGACCTGTTGCGCGCGCAGCTCGCTGCTGATCCCCGGCTGCAGATCGTGCTGCTCGGCTGCGGCTTCGACAGCCGTGCGTTTCGGCTGCGCGGCGGCTCGTGGTTCGAGCTCGATGAGCCGCTGCTCATCAGCTACAAGGAGGAGCGGCTGCCGGCAGTCGAGTGCCCCAACCCGCTACGGCGCATCGCCATAGAGTTCGAGCGCGAGTCGCTGCAGCAGAAGCTGGCGCCGCTCGAGCAGCGCCTGCCGACCGTGTTCGTCATCGAGGGCGTCACCATGTACGTCAGCAGCGAGTCGCTGCACTCGACCCTCGAGGTATTACGGTCGCGCTTTCCACGGCATCAGGTGATCGCGGACCTCATGACACGGCGCTTCATCGACACCTACGGGCGGACCGTCAAGCGGATCATTGCGCAACTCGGTGCCGAGATGATTCCGGGCGACCGACCGGCTCTGCCCTTCAGTCAGTGCGGTTACCGGCAGGTATCCTCGCAGGAGATCGCGCGCCTCGCGTTCCATTACCAGTCCCTCGGCTGGCTGGTGCCCGCGCTGCGCGGCTTCTTCCCCGGACTCTTCAGCGGCTACACCGTGCGCGTCTTCGAAGCGGGGTCTGCGCCCCCTCCGGCCTGACCCGGCGGTCGGCGAAAACGCCGGGCCGGGTTGACCGCGGAGCTGCTCGCGGCTCGCCGACTGACTATCGGGTACGTTGCAGGGCCGGCTCGAGCCCCGGCACGATCCAGTCCATCGGGATGTCGTGCCCTTGCGGAAAGGTTGTGGCAATCCGCAGCTGCGGGTAGCCGAGACCGACGACCAGGGGCTTGCGCGCCATCGCGGCCAGAGTCCGGTCGAAGAAGCCCCCTCCGTAGCCGAGCCGGTAGCAGGCCGCATCGAAGCCCACGAGCGGAGCGAGCACCACGGTGGGCAGCACCTCAGGACCTTCGGCGGGGTACGGGATCTTCCACAAGCCGCGGGCCATGGCGGCCCCCGGACGCCATTCCCGGAAGGTCAGGGGCTCACCGAGTGCGATCGCCACCGGGAGTGCAATCCGCAGTCCGCGCACGCACGCCTGCTGCATCCAGGTGCGCAGATCCGGTTCGGCACGAATCGGCCAGTAAACGCTGACGATGTCATCCGAGCGCGCGCTCAGCAGCTCCTCGAGCCGGCGCACGATGGCCGCCGTGTGCAGCGCGCGCTCCTCCGCCGGCAGCGCGCAGCGCAAGGCGATGAGTCGCGCCCGCTCGGCTTTGCGCCAGCGGGCCACATCCGCAACCTGCCGGGCATCGATCGGCGTGCCATCCGGACCTAACTCGTGCAGGAAGCAGGGCGGAGATCCACCGCATTCGCCATCATCGCCTTCGTGGCTCATGCTCCTAGCCTAGCGCCGTGTGCTCGCTTAAAGGAGCCCCTATGCCCCGCGGCGGCCTGCAAGCGCTCCCAAGCTCGCGCTCCTTTGGTACATTGCTCACCGCTCGGGCCCTGAGCGGAGGACATCATTGCTGCAGAACCCACGGCGACCCTTCTTTGCCGCTGCCATTGCTGGTGTGCTCTGCGGTTGCATGGTGCCGCAAGCGGCCATTGCGGCGACCGGGGACGCCGATCGCTGGGAGTTCCAGGCAGCGCTGTATGTCTACCTGCCGACCCTCAGTGGCTCCTCGCTCTTTCCGCCGGAGGATGGCTCGGACAGCATCGGCTTCGATACCGCGACACTGCTCAACCATCTGAAGATGACTTTCATGGGCTCCTTTCAGGCGCGGCAGGGCCCCTGGGGAGCATTCACGGACCTCCTCTATATCGATCTTGGCAATTCGAAGACCGTATCGCGCGGATTCAGTATCGGTGGGATGCCGCTACCCTCGACGGTAACGGCGCGCACCGATCTCGACATCAGGGGTTGGCTGTGGACGCTCGCTGCAACGTACAGACCGCTCTCGACCGCGCAGTATTCTCTCGACGTGCTGGGCGGAGCGCGCTATCTCGACATTCGGCAAAAAATAACCTGGAATCTTGAGGGTGATACCACTGTCATCACCCCTGCGGATCGGGCCGGTAGCCGTGAGGCGACACCATCCAACTGGGACGCCATTGCCGGCCTCAAGGGTCGGGCCGCCTTCGGCCCGGACCATAGATGGTTTGCGCTCTACTACCTGGACCTCGGCGCGGGCGGCTCGCGATTCACGGACCAGTTGATGGGCGGCGCGGGTTACACCTTCCAATGGGGTGAGGTGCTGGCCGCCTGGCGATACATCGATTACCAGATGAAGTCCGAGGCACGCCTCGAGCGGCTGAGCTTCAGCGGTCCCCTCATCGCAGTGCAGTTCCGCTGGTAGCAGAATGCAGTTCCGCTGGTAGCAGGAGAAGGAGAGGAGAGAGGACATGGTGTCGCGGCGCGAACTGCTCAAGCTCGGGGCGTTAGCGAGCGCCGGCAGCGCGATGCGCGCGCTCGGCGCGGAGCCGCAACCGAACACCCTGCTGATCCTTGGGGGCACCGGCTTCATCGGACCGCACCTCACGCGCGAGGCGCAGCGCCGCGGCTGGCGCGTCACGCACTTCAACCGCGGCAAGAGCGCGGCGGAACGCGTCGACGGTGTCGAGTCACTGGTGGGCGACCGCAAGGGCCAGCTCGATGCGCTCCGCGGCCGCAAGTGGGATGTGGTGATCGATGACACCGGCTACATCCCCAAGTACGTGAAAATGTCTGCGCAGCTGCTCGCGCCCAATGTCGCCTATTGCCTGTTCGTCTCGAGTATCTCGGTGTATGCGAGCTTCGCTAAGCCCAATGATGAGCAATCCCCCACTGGCACCCTGGAGAATCCCGAGACCGAGGCTGTCACCGACACCAGTTACGGGCCGATGAAAGCGCTGTGTGAAGAGTACTCGCGCACGGCATTTCACCAGCGCATCGCGATCGTCAGACCAGGTTATATCGTTGGCCCGTTGGATCGCTCAGACCGATTTACCTACTGGCCGGTGCGCGCTTCGAGGGGCGGGGAGATGCTGGCGCCGGGGACCTCGCACGACCCGATCCAGGTGATCGACGTGCGCGACCTGGCGCGCTGGATGATGCTGCTGGTCGAGGCGCGCCGCAACGGCTGCTTCAACGCCGTCTCGCCGCCGGGTGCTTTCACGATGGGCATGCTGATCAGCGCAAGTGAGCGGCAATCACCGCACGCCGGGACCCGCGTGACCTGGGTGCCGGAGGATTTTCTTGCCGCGCACTGGAAACCGGAGGAGCTCGATCTGCCGCCCTGGTCGCCCACCAAAGGCGATAGCGCGGGCGCATCGCTTACCTCGGTGAAGCCAGCGCTCGAGAGCGGCCTGCGCTGCCGGCCTCTGCAGGAGACCGTGTGCGATACGCTCCTCTGGTTCCAGTCGTTGCCGCCGGAGCGGCAGTCCAAACTGCGTGCGGGGCTCGATCCGGCGAAGGAGGCCCAGACGCTGCGTGAGTGGCACGCGAGCGGTGAGCGCGCGAAGACTTAGGGAGGATTTTGCATGCCGTTGGTTCGAATCGACCTGCCTCGAGCGATCGAGGCCCACACAGCGTTGCGGATCGGCGAGGTCGTCCACACGGCCATGACCGAAGTCATCAACGTGCCCAGGGACGACAAGTTCCAGATCATCAGCCGCCAGGCAGCCGAGGAGCGTAACCTCACCGCGGAGTACCTCGGTATCCGCTACTCGGACCAGCTGATCCTGATCCAGATCACCTTGAATCACGGCCGGACGCTGGAGCAGAAGAAGGCGTTCTACCGGCGCGTGGCGGGCGACCTGTCAGAGCTCGGAGTACGCCCGCAGGACGTGTTCATCAACCTGGTCGAAGTGGCCCGGGAGAACTGGTCATTCGGCAACGGTGAGATGCAGTACGCGCCTGCATCGCCGTCGTAGCTCGCCTCATTCGTCAGAGGAGGTACGGCGCCGTAGCTCCGCGTCCCGCGCTCGCAGCTCTGGCGTGAGGACTTCCGCGAAGTCCTCCATTTCCAACACCGGTCGAATCTCGATATCGGAATCGCTGAGCATGGGGTTTGGGCAGCGCTTCACCCACTCGACCGCCTCCTCGATGGAGTGGACCTGCCAGAGCCAGAAGCCGGCGACGAGCTCCTTGGTCTCGGTGAAGGGTCCATCGGTGACCGTGCGTTGCTTGCC
>JAFAVO010000221.1 GCA_019242385.1 Gammaproteobacteria bacterium
CCTCTCCAATCCCGACGGCGACGATGGTGCCCCGCTCACCGATTACGACATCATCGGCGCCGCCGGCAGCGGCACGGGCCTCTTCGCACTGCGCGGTGCGGCCGGCTTCAACCTGCTGTGCATCCCCCCGCTCGCGCGCGAGCGCGATGTCGGCCTCTCGACGCTACTGGTCGCGGCGCGGCTGTGCCGCGAGCACCATGCTCTGCTGCTGGTGGACCCACCGGCGGCGTGGACTTCCGCGCGGGCGGTGCTCGAAGGCTTGCGGGCCTGGCCATTTCGCAGCGAGAGCGCGGTCATGTACTTCCCGCGCGTCCAGGCGTTCGACCGGCTGCGCGGGCGGGTCGAGACCTTCGCCTCCTGCGGCGCCGCGGCCGGCATGATCGCCCGCTCGGATGAGATCTGGCCAGTCTGGGCGGCCGCAGAGAGCGAGGAGGCGGTTTTGCGTCCGGGTCTGCGCCCGGCAGTCCCTGTCTCGGAAGCCGATCGCGCGCGTCTCGCACAAGCAGGCGTGAATACGCTTGTGGCGGTGCGTCCCGGACAGCGCAGCAACGGCATCAGTCCGCGCACGCTCGCCGCCGGGGGCAGCGCAGCGTCGGACTGGAGATACCTCTCGGCGCGGCGCCTGGCGCTGTTCGTCGCGGCGAGCATCGAGCAGGGCACGCGTTGGGTACTGCTCGAGCACAACGGGCCGGCGACCTGGAAGAGGGCCCAGGCGCAGGTGGAAAGCTTTCTCGATGAGCTCGCCGCGCAGGGTGCATTTGCCGGCGCTGCTGCGGAGGACTCGCACTTCGTCATCGCCGATGAGCGGGTCAATCGTCCCGCCACGCTCGCCGAGGGCAAATTCAATCTGCTGTTCGGCTTTGCCACCAGCAAACCGGGAGAGTTCGACACCTGGCTCGTGACTCACCGCGCGGGTGCGAGCCGGGTACGGCCGGTTTCGGTGAACCGCTCCGCGACCTCGAGGCAGCGCGTGGAGTGGGAGATAGAGACTTCGATTCTGCGCGGCTAGCCCCGGCGCACTGGCGATCCAAAGCCGCCCCCACCCGGGGTGAGAATGGTGAGCACATCGCCCGCTGCAACCTCGAATCTCGCCGTCGCCCCGAGCTCTTCGCGTGATCCGTCTGCACGCTGGATGCTGGCGGCACCTGGCGCGCCCGCTGCACCTCCATCGAGCCCGAAGGGCGCGATGCGCCGGTGGTTGGCGAGCAGCGCACCCGAGAACCTCCGGCGGAATTCCAGCCGTCGCACCACCCCATCACCGCCTCGATGACCCCCGGCGCCGCCCGAGCCGCGGCGGATCGCGAACTCGCGCAGCAGCACCGGGAAGCGATCTTCCAGGATCTCCGGGTCCGTGAGGCGGGAGTTGGTCATGTGGGTCTGCACCGCATCGCAGCCGTCGAAGTCGGGACCGGCGCCGGCACCTCCGGCGATGGTCTCGTAGTACTGCAGCTGCGCGTCACCGAAGGTCAGGTTGTTCATGGTGCCCTGCGAGGCGGCGAGAACACCGAGAGCACCATAGAGGGCATCAACGATGCATTGCGAGGTCTCGACATTTCCGGCAGCCACCGCGGCGGGGGGCAGCGGATCGAGCATCGAGCCTGGCGGAATGACGATGTCGAGCGGCTCGAGACAGCCTTCATTGAGCGGAATGGCCTCCTCGATCAGCGTACGGAACACGTACAGCACCGCGGCCGTGCACACCGCGCGTGGCGCATTGAAATTGTGGTCGCGCTGCGGCGCGGTGCCGGTGAAGTCGACGCGCGCTCGCTGCTGCGCAGGATCGATGTCGATGCGCACTACGATCGCGGAGCCATCGTCGAGCTCGTAGCGGAACCTTCCCGGGGTCAGCCGCGCTATCGCGCGGCGTACACACAGCGCGGCGTTCTGCTGCACGTGGTGCATGTACTCATGCAGCGTGCCGAGCCCGTGACGGCGCGCAGCTCGCTCGATCTCGGCACAGCCGCGCGCGTTGGCGGCGAGCTGGGCCCGCAGGTCCGCGACGTTCTGCGATGGGTTGCGCGCCGGCCACGGCCCCGCCGCGAGCACCGCGCGCAGCGCCGCCTCGCGCAGCGTGCCGCCCTGCACCAGCTGGAAGCATTCGAACAATATGCCTTCCTCCTCGATGCTGCGGCTGAACGGCGGCATCGATCCGGGAGTCATGCCGCCGATGTCTGCGTGGTGCGCGCGCGAGGCGACGAAGAAGTCCGGTTGCTCGCCATCCGTCATGAACATCGGAGTAACGACCGTCATGTCGGGCAGGTGCGTGCCGCCGTGATACGGGCTGTTGAGGAGCCAGGAATCCCCCGCCGCCAGCCTGCCCGCCTGGGCCTGCACCACCGCGCGCACACTGGCGCCCATCGAGCCCAGATGCACGGGCATGTGGGGCGCGTTGGCCACCAGCGCACCCTTGGAATCGAACAGCGCACAGGAGTAATCGAGCCGCTCGCGGATGTTGACCGACTG
>JAFAVO010000261.1 GCA_019242385.1 Gammaproteobacteria bacterium
CGCAGGCGGCGAGCAGCGCGTGCTCGGGTCCTACGCTGGGATAGTCGAGGCCGGCGGAGACCGAGTGCGTCTCCTGGATCTGGCCGTCGGCATTCTGCAGCAGCAGCGAATAGGTCCCGTGCAGGACTCCGGGCCGGCCGTGAGCCACCGTGGCCGCATTCTCACCGAGCGCAGCACCGCGCCCGCCGGCCTCCACGCCGATGATCTCGACGTCGCGGTCAGGCACGAAGGCATGAAAGGCGCCGATGGAGTTCGAGCCGCCACCGACGCAGGCGATGAGTGCATCCGGCAGGCGGCCGGCCGCGGCGAGCATCTGTGCGCGCGCCTCGCGCCCGATGACCGACTGCAGCTCCCTCACCAGGTACGGGTACGGGTGCGGACCGACCACCGAGCCGAGGAGGTAGTAGGTATCGAGCGGATCGGATACCCAGTCGCGCAGCGCCTCATCGATCGCGGCGCGCAGGGTGCGATCGCCGGTTTCCACCGGAACGACACGCGCGCCGAGCAGCCGCATGCGACCGACGTTCGGCGCCTGACGCTCCATGTCGATGGCACCCATGTACACGGTGCACGGCAGTCCCAGGCGCGCACAGGCCGCCGCGCTCGCGACGCCGTGCTGACCGGCACCGGTCTCCGCGACGATACGCTTCGCCCCCAGCCGGCGGGCGAGGAGCGCCTGGCCAATGGCGTTGTTGATTTTGTGGGCGCCCGTGTGTGCGAGATCCTCACGCTTGAGCCAGACGTTGGCGCCCCAGATCTCCGAGAGGCGCGGCGCGAAGGTCAGTGCCGTAGGGCGGCCGACCCAGCCGGTGAGCTGCGCGGCGAGCTCCGCCTGGAACTCCTGCGAGTGCAAGTGCGTGCGCACGCCGCCCTCCAGCCGCTCGAGAGCGGGGATCAGCGTCTCGGGCACGTAGCGCCCACCGAAGGGGCCGAAGCGGCCGCGCTGGTCGGGGAACTCGCCCGCCACCGCCGCAGCGAGCAGCCGGGAAACATCGTGCACGGGAGCAGTTGCGGACATATGGGCTTCCTCTTGCGCTAGGTCGGAGCTGCTGCGGCGGCGCGCACCGCCGCGACGAATCTCTTGATGGCGGCCGGGCTCTTCATCCCGGGCCGCTCCTCGACGCCACTCGACACGTCGACCCCGAAGGGTTGCACCTGGGCAATCGATCTGGAGACATTTGCCTCGTTGAGGCCACCGGCCAGCACCAGCTGCGTATGGCACGCGAGTGCAGCCGCTACGCTCCAGTCGATTACGCGGCCGCGGCCGCTGTCGGGACCCTCGTAAAGAACACGTCCCGGGAGAGGCGCCGGGAGCGGCGCTCCCTCGCGAACCACAGCAAGGGTCTCGAGCGAATCCGGCAACCGCAGGGTCGCGAAGTCCTCGGCGTCACTTTGCAGCAGATCGGGAGCAAACAGGCGCACGATCTCATCGACCGCCGTCTGGCTGGGGTGGCGGGTGACGGCCACACACGACACCCGGCCACGTGCCGCGCGCGCCAGTGCCGCCGCGGCAGCCGGCGTCAGCTCGCGCACCGACCTCGCGAACACGAACCCGATGGCATCGACGCGCTCCTCGAGCGCTGCCTCCACCGCCGCCGGCGTCGTGATGCCGCAGATCTTGATCCACATCTAGGCGACTCCGCGGCCCGCACGCCCCGCCTCGAGGAGCTCGCGGACGAGCGCCGCGGGATCCTCACTGCGCATCAACGCGCTGCCGACCAGCGCGAGACCGTATCCCATGCCGGCGAGCCGCCGGGCATCCTCGCCGCGCTCGAGTCCGCTTTCAGCCACGTGCGGCACCTGCGGCGGGAGCAGCGGGGCGAGCTCGGATAGTCGCTCGGGTACGACCTCGAGCGTGCCCAGGTCGCGGCAATTCACACCCGCCAGCAACACGGTACGGCCGGCATCTGCGGCGATGACCTGCTGCATGCGATCGAGATCGTGCTCATCGAAAGCTTCGAGCAGCACGAAAAGCCCGTGGGTGCGCGCGCAGTCGATGAGTGCCGCGAGCGTGGCGCTCGAGAGCATCCGCAGGATCAGCAGCACGCCACCGGCGCCAGCCGCGCGGGCTTCGAGCACCTGATAGGGATCGATGAGAAAGTCCTTGCGCATGGCCGGCACGGCGAGCGGCGCCAGCGCGCCGGCGGCCTCGGTCAGATGGGACAAAGAGCCATCGAAGCGGCTCGGCTCGGTGAGGACCGAGACTGCGGCCGCGCCCGCGCGCGCGTAGGCGAGCGCGCGCGGACCGACGGGGGAGTCCTGCGCACCGAGAGCGCCGGCCGCGGGCGACCGCAGCTTGAGTTCCGCCATGAGATCGAATCCGTCCGTCGACAATCGCAGGCGGGGTGGAGCTGGAGTGCGCGCCGCGAGATCGAGCAAGGCAGGCTCCGGCAGGCGGGCGCGCGCGAGCCGCAAACGCGTCGCGCTCGCCGCCGCCATCTCATCGAGGAACGAGCTCATGGTGGGCTTGCGCCCGGAGCGATGGCGGCGGCGGAGGTGGCCGCAGTTGCGCTCTGCAGTGGCAGCAATGCGAGCAAGCGTGCCGCGTGACCCTCATCGATGGCCGCGGCGGCGCGCGCCACGCCCTCACGCGGATCCTGGACCACACCTGCGACCTCGAGCGCGAGCGAGGTGCCGAGGAGCAGGCAGTCGCGATGTGCACCACGGTCCGCGCCACGCAGCACCGCCGTGAGGGCGCGTGCGTTGTGGACAGCATCGCCGCCCGCCAGCTCTGCGGCCGCGCACGGCCGCAATCCATAGTCGCTCGCGGAGCGCTCGCTGACGCTGATCGAGTCGGGGCGCACATCGAAGAGGGTGAACGGACCGACCGGCGTCGGCTCGTCCCATCCGTCAGCGCCGTGAATCACGAACGTGCGCTCGATCGGCAGGCCGCGGAAGGCCTCGGCCATCAGCCGCGCGACTTCCAGGCTGAAGGCCCCCACCAGGTGCAGTGGCGGCTCGGCCGGATTCACCAGCGGACCGAGGATGTTGAAGACCGTGCGCACGCCGAGAGCGGCACGGATCGGGGCGACGCGCGCAGTCGCCGGATGGTAGTGCGGCGCGAAGAGGTAGGTGAAGCGCGTGGCCGCGAAGCAGGCCCGGGCCGCGGCGGCATCGAGCGGCACGGTGAGGCCGAGCGCCTCGAGCACGTCCGCGCTGCCGCAGCGGCTCGACACCGAGCGGTTGCCGTGCTTCACCACCGGCAAGCCACACGCGGCCGTGAGCAGCGCGGTTCCCGTTGAGATGTTGAAGCTGCCGGAAGCATCGCCGCCGGTGCCGACGATATCGATCGAGCGCTCCGGCGGCAGATCGGGACGCCGCGCCAGGCGGCGCATCGCCTGTGCGAGGCCGCGCACTTCGGCAGCCGCCACTCCCTTGGCCGCGAGAGCCGCCAGCAGTGCTCCAGCCATGGGAGGCGGCAGCAGCGGATCGGTGAGATGGGTGAGCAGGCCTTCTGCCTGCGGCTG
>JAFAVO010000295.1 GCA_019242385.1 Gammaproteobacteria bacterium
GAGTCCTGGGCGGGCCTGCTCGCGCCGCGCGAGTACGCGCGGTTTGCGCTCCCCGCCGTGCGGCGCACCATGGGGGCGCTGCGCCGGGCCGGTATGCCACTCATCTATTACCTGAATCAGGGCGCTACCCTGCTACCGGCGGTCGCAGACCTCGATGTCGATGTCGTCGGGGTCGACTGGCGCTCCCCGCTCTCGCAGGTGCGCCGCATTCTCGGGCCCGACAAGGCGGTGCAGGGCAATCTCGATCCGGCGGCGCTCTTTGCGCCAGCCGATGAGCTGCGGCATCACGTCGATGCCGTGCTCGAGGAGGCGGGCAGCGCTCCGGGGCACATCTTCAATCTCGGCCACGGCATCTGGCCGGACACCGACCCCGATGCGGTCGCGCGTCTGGTGGACTATGTGCATGAGCGAGGCTAGCGAGTTCGCCGCCGGCGCGACGGCTTACTTCCAGGATCTGCAGCGGCGCATCTGTGCCGCGTTCGAGAGTTTCGAGCCGCAGGCGCGCTTCAGTGCGCGCAGCTGGTCGAAGCCCGCCGGGCACCGCCTGCAGGGCGGCGGCGAATCCCGGCTCATGCGCGGAGCGGTATTCGAGAAGGTCGGCGTCAATGTGAGCCACGTCTGGGGCGTGCTCTCGCCGGAGGCGCGCGCGCAACTTACCGGCGCGGATGCCTCCGAGGGTCGCTTCACGGCCTGTGGCATCTCACTGGTGGCGCATATGGTGAATCCGTATGTGCCCGCCGTGCACATGAACCTGCGTTATCTCTGCACCAGCCGCGCCTGGTTCGGCGGAGGCACGGATCTGACACCGACGTTTCCGTTCGCGGAGGATACCGCGGACTTTCATGCGGCACTGCGCGCTGCCTGCGAGGCCTACCGGCCCGGAGCGTACGCAGAATTCAAGGCCTGGTGCGACCGTTATTTCTATCTGCCCCACCGGCAGGAGCCACGCGGGGTGGGTGGAATCTTCTTCGATGATGTCAGTGGCGGCGACCGCGACCGGGACTTCGCATTCGTGCGCTCAGTCGGTGAGACGCTCCTGCAGGTCTATCCCCGGATCGTCGCGCGGCGCAAGGACTCCCCCTATGATGAGGCCGCGCGCGAGCAGCTCTTCGTCAAGCGCGGCCGCTACGTGGAGTTCAACCTGGTTTATGACCGCGGTACCCGCTTCGGCTTCAGCACCGATGCGGATCCTGAGGCTTACCTGATGAGCCTGCCACCGGTGGTGAAATGGTGACCCGGGCCGGAGCGGGGCCCGTGCTCCGTTCCCGCTAGCCAACTGTCGCTCGCGGCCGAGAACAGGCGCGCGGCGGGCCTGCGTGCAACGGCGCGCCAGTGCGCCCCGAGGACGCTGCCGAGCGCTTCCAGAGTTTCCGCCGGTGGGCGCCAGAAACGCCGCGATATCCTGCTGCTCGACACGATCGGCTCCTTGCACAGCTGGTGAATGGCTTCTGTAAGGAGTGTCGGCGGGGACATTCGGTTCCTGAAAAAAGTGTTGCCGCGTGGCGACGCGAGGCTTAAACGCTTGGGCTCGGGAGCTTCTCTAAGGCTCAGATGGCACACGCGCAGGCTGAGGAAACGCGGGTTGAGTGGGAGAGCGCGCTCGTGCAGCGGGCGCGCGACGGCGACCGTCGCGCTTTCGAGCGGCTCTACCGTGATCATGTGGGGCGGGTCTACGGCCTGTGCCTGCGCATGACACGCGATGCGCAGCTGGCGGAGGACTGTACGCAGGATACGTTCATCAATGCCTGGCGGGCTCTCGGGCAATTCGCGACGCGTAGCTCGCTTTCGACCTGGCTGCACCGCATCGCGGTCAATGTCAGCCTGGCCAAGCGCCGCAAGAGTGGACCGGTCGAGCCCCTGCCGGAGGAAGACGATGGGGTGCCCGGGGCGGAATGGACGCTGGAAACGCCGGTCGAGGTTCAGGAGATCGAGGATGCCATCGGCGCACTGCCCGAGGGAGCGCGCGACGCGCTGGTGCTGCACGCGCTTTACGGCTACTCGCACCCTGAGGCTGCGCACATGCTCGGCATCGCCGAGGGCACCTGCAAGGCGCAATTGCACCGGGCCCGCCGGCTCCTGCGCGAGCGGCTCGGCGTGGAGGTGAACTGATATGAGCGGTTCGGGAGACAGCAATGGACGCAAAGTGGGCTCGCTGCGCGAGCTGCCGCAGTCCATCGCACCCGCGCACGACCTGTGGCCTGCAATCGAGTCGCGGCTCCCGGCTGTTACGCCGGAGCGTTCGCCAACGGAGCAGGTGGGGCCGCGGCATCGCCGGGCGGCGCGGCTGCGCTGGCTCGCTGCCGCCGCCATGGTGGCCTGCCTCGCCACCGGCGTCTGGATCGGCCGCAGCCTGCTGCCCGGCGGCGCGACTCCAACCGCGCCGGTGGCTGCAGCGGCCCCGCCTGCCGGCTCGGGACTTGCCCTCACGGCCTTCGACAGAACCTATGTCAGCGACCCTCGCTATGAGCGCCAGCGGGCCGCCCTGATGCACGAGGTGCAGGAGCGCCTCGCGGCGCTGCCGCCGCCCGCGCGCGCCAAGGTGAGCGCGAGCCTTGCCGCCATCGAGAAAGCCAAGCAGGACCTCGAGGGGGAACTCGGACACGATCCGGGCAACGCGCTGCTGCAGGAGCTGCTCATCAACACTTACCAGGATGAAATGCGCGTCCTGACGGACGTGCACGAAGCCAGCGACGCTGGCAGGGGGATCTGAAGATGCGTATTGCCTCGTGCCTGAGGGGTGCACTGCTGCTGCTCGCCGCGAGCGCTGCCGCCACCGCTTCGGACGACAAGACCTTCGATCGACAGGTGGCGGCGCAGCCGCGCGGAGTCGTGGAGATCTCCAATGTCACGGGCAGTATCGAGGTGAGCGGCTGGGACCGGAGCGAGGTCAGTGTGCATGCCGACCTCGATAGCGGAGTGGAGCGGGTCGAGGTGAGCGGCGAGGGTCCGCGCACCACCATCAAGGTGATGCTGCCGCACACCTCCAGTCGGGGCAGCGAGGCGCGCCTGAAGGTGAAGATGCCGAAGGACAGCGAGCTCGATGTCTCGGCCGTCAACGCCGATGTGACCACCAGCGGGGTGCTCGGCGTACAGCGCCTGAGTGCGGTGAGCGGCAACATCAGCGCCGAGCTCGCGGGTGCCGATGCCGAGGTGAAAACCGTGAGCGGCGACCTGCGCCTGAAAGGCCACGGCCAGCCGGCGCGGTTGCACGTGAGCAGCGTCAGCGGTGATGTGCATCTCGAGCACGGCGCCGGGGACCTGGAGGCGAGCACCGTCAATGGAACGCTGATCGTGTCACTCGACAGTGCGCGCGGAGTCCATGCGCGCACCACCTCGGGAGATCTGCGCTTCGAGGGCAAGCTCACCCGGGGTGCAACCTTGGAAGCCTCCACCGTGAGTGGCGACCTGAACGTACGCGCGGCCGCCGATGGCGGCTTCGCCTACGAGGTATCGAGCTTCAGTGGCGATATCACCGACTGCTTCAACGCCAGCCCAGAGCGGCTGAGCAACTACGCTCCGGGCAGCCGGCTCGAAGGCACACGGGGCGAAGGCGCGGGCCACGTTCGCCTGAAGACCATGAGCGGCGATGTCCACCTGTGCGATCGGCCTTAGAATGAGCAGGTGAAGGACGCGCAGTCTCCGGCCGATTCGCCCATTGCGACGGCGCTGCTCGATTGGCACCCGCGCGGCGGCCGGCACGACCTGCCGTGGCAGCATGCGCGCACTCCCTACCGCGTCTGGGTCTCGGAGATCATGCTGCAGCAGACGCAGGTCGCGACCGTCATTCCGTATTACCGGCGCTTCCTCGAGCGTTTTCCCGAGGTCCGCGCGCTCGCCGATGCGCACATCGATGAGGTGCTGCAT
This sequence comes from Gammaproteobacteria bacterium, assembly GCA_019242385.1. GTDB lineage: Bacteria > Pseudomonadota > Gammaproteobacteria > Steroidobacterales > Steroidobacteraceae > 13-2-20CM-66-19. The sequence goes on from JAFAVO010000295.1 coordinate 3,865, forward strand.
CTGTGGTCAGGGCTCGGCTATTACGCGCGTGCCCGCAACCTCCATCGCGCGGCGGTGCTCATACGCGATGAGCATGGCGGGCAGCTGCCCGCCAGTTTCCAGGCGCTCGCCGCGCTTCCCGGCGTGGGGCGCTCGACCGCCGGCGCCATACTCGCGCTAACGGCCAACCTGCGCGTCCCTATCCTCGATGGCAATGCCCGCCGGGTGCTCGCGCGCTACTTCGCCGTCACCGGCGCACGCGGCGATGCCGCCGCCGAGAAGCGCCTGTGGGCGCTCGCCGAGCGGTGCATGCCGCAGGCGCGCATTGCCGAGTACACGCAGGCCATCATGGACCTCGGTGCGACGGTGTGCGTGCGGCGCCGTCCCTCGTGCATGAGTTGCCCGCTCGCCGCCGGCTGCGCGGCTCACCGCGGCGGACGGCAGCATGAGCTGCCCGCCCCACGCCGCCCCCGCCTGCGCCGACTGCGGCATGTTTTCATGGTGCTCGCACTGGATGGCGGGCGCGTACGGCTCGAGCGGCGGCCGGAGAGCGGAGTCTGGGGCGGACTGTGGTGTCTGCCCGAGTTCAACACCGCTACCGCCGCCGCAACCTTCGCCCGCGACACGCTCGGAGCCGACTCGGCCACACCGCGTTCGCTTGCCGAGCTCGAGCACGCTTTTACCCACTTCGACCTCAGGATCACACCGCTCATGTTTCAGGGCATCCGCGCGGCCGCGCTCGTGGAGGAGCCGGGCGCGCTTTGGTATAACCTGCAGGAGCCGGCGCGCATCGGCTTGCCGGCGCCGATCCACGCCCTGTTGGCGAGCCTCAGCGATGAGAGCCTGTTCGAGCGGAGTGCTTAGCCCATGCCACGCAGCGTGCACTGTGTCCTGTTGAAGCGCGAAGCCGAGGGGCTCGACCGGCCGCCGTATCCGGGTGAGCTCGGCCGGCGCATCTACGAGCAGGTCTCGAAGGAGGCCTGGGCGCAGTGGCTGCGCCACCAGACGCTCCTCATCAACGAGTACCGGCTCACCCCGATCGAGCCGAAGGCGCGCAAGTTCCTCGAAGCGGAGATGGAGAAGTTCTTCTTCGGAACCGGCTCGCAGGCGCCCCAGGGTTACCAGCCACCGGAGCAGTGAAGCGTCCGGGTCAGCCCGGGTCAGCTGGCTCGCTTGAGCAGACGCACGCTGACACGCGTGCCGCGTCCGGGCTCGCTGGTGATCTGCCACTCGCCACCGATGGCATTGGCGCGCTGGCGCATGCTGGCGAGTCCGAAGCCCTGCCGGGCCGAGAGCTCGGGACTTTGCTCCATGCCGACACCATCATCGGACACCGCCAGCTCCCACTGCTCGAGCTGATCGCTCATGGTGATGCGCACGCTGCGCGGCCGTGCGTGCCGCACCGCGTTGCTCACCGCTTCCTGCGCGATGCGCAGC
>JAFAVO010000073.1 GCA_019242385.1 Gammaproteobacteria bacterium
TACAGCAGCCGGCTGCGCTCGTGTGCGTCACGCTGGCGGATCAGGTCCTTGATGAAAATGTTCAGCTCACTGTCCTCCGCCGCCCCGACCGGCGGTGACGGTGAGATGAGCAGATCGCTCTCGCGCGCCTCGCCCGGGAGGTCGATCCATCGGAGCAGCCGCCGCTCCGCGCCGCGTGTGGCACGCTGCAGCGCCGGCACGATGACGTGCTCGAACTCGAGTCCTTTCGCACGATGGACCGTCATCACCTGCACCGGGTTCTCGCCGCCGCGGGGCGCGCTGTAGAGATGGTCGAGGAGCGCGGCGAAATCCCGCGGATCGCGCCACTCGAGCGCCGCGCAACGCGCCGCGAGTGCCGCGAAGAAGCTGCGCCCATCCTCGAGCTCGCACGCCTCATAGGCATCGCTTGCGCCGAGGCGCAGCCAGGTGCGCTCGAGCCAGTCAGCAACCCCGGCTTCGCCGCGCTCCGCCAACGCCTCACCGAGGATGAGCTGGACGCGCGCCAGGCGGGGCAGGTCGGAAGGATCGCAGCGCGCCAGCCGCTCGGCATTAGTCAACGCCTCGAAGATCAGCTCGCGGTCGTTCGAGCCTGAGAGCGCGGTGAGTGAGCGCAGGCTCACTCCACACCAGGGAGCGCGCAGCACCGCGAGCCATGCGGTGCGGTCGGAGAGGTCGAAGAGCGCGCACCCGAGCTGCACCAGATCGCGCACCACCAGACGCTCGCGCAGCGGCACGAGATCGACGGCGCTCGAGGGCACCGCCCGCGCCGTGAGCGCCTCCACGATCGGGACCGCGTGCGCATGCGCGATGACGAGCACCGCCACTTTGGCGGTGGGATCGAGCTCGCGCAGATGCGCAATGTGCTCGGCCACTGCCCGCGCTTCGCTCGCCGCGCCCTGCGGATAGAGTTTCAACGAGACCGGCGCGATGCGCGCCGGCGTGCGCGCCACGCTGGCGATGCTCGGGCGATAGCTGACGGCGCCGCTGCGCGGCTCGTCCAGCGCCGGGAACACCTGGGCGAAGACCTCATTGGTAAACTCGACGAGCGCCGGGACGGCACGGAAGTTGCGCAGCAGGCGCAGCGGCTGCAGCGTCAGCGCTCCGATACCCGCGGTGCGCGCCCGCAGGAAGAGTCCCACCTCAGCGCCACGGAAGCGGTAGATCGACTGCATCGCGTCACCGACCACGAACAGCGTCCGTCCGTCGCCCTCCTCCCAGCCGATGGTGAGTGCCTCGAGCAGCTGCACCTGCGCGAGCGAGGTGTCCTGAAACTCATCGACCAGGATGTGCCGCAGGGCGAGCCCGGCGCGCAGCGCAAGATCGGTCGGCTCACCTCCCTCGCTGAGCGCCTCGCGCGCAGCGCCCGTGACGTAGGTGTAATCGACCCGCTGCGCCTGGGCGAATTCGGCGTGCAGCTCGGCGGCGGCGCGTGACAGGATGCGCGCGAGCGCCCCGATCGCCGCAGCATCCTCCGCGCCGAGCCGCAGCGGGGGAGATTTCCGCAGCGCCAGCAGCGCCTCGCGCGCGCCTGGCAGCCGGCGCAGCTCATCGATCAGATCTCGCAGACGCTGACACGCCTGCGTATCCGAGAAGGCCGGTCCCAGGCGGTGGGCACTCAGCTGCCGGCGCCAGTCGTCCTTGGTGAAGAGAAGATGCGCGAGGTGCTTCCAGTGAGGCAGATCCTCCGGCGCGCACCCGAGCGGGCCGCCGCCGGCGAGGCTCTGCGCGCGTTGCCTGAGCGCCGCCGGAATGAGCGCGCACAACGACGCGAGCCGGGCCGCGGTGAGGTTTGCGAGACTCTCGTTCACCCGCCGGCAGAGCGCTTCGGGCTCCTCGCGCGCGACAAAGGGCAGCCAGTGACTGCGCTCCTCCAGCATCTGCGCGATGAGCCGCTCGAGGTACATCCAGTGATTGTCGGTGCGCTCGAACAGCAGCCGCGCGTCGGCGAGGAGTGCCGGCTCGGTGTCCGCGGCTACGAGCGTGCGCCGCGCCGCGCGTTGGTACAGGGCCGCGGCGCTCTCGGTGACCTGCAGCACCCCGCCCGCGCGGGAGGCGACGGGCAGCTGACTCGCCAGCCAGAAGTTGAACGCATCGATCGTCTGGATCCGCAGGCTCTGCGGCTGGCTGTCCAGTCGCCAGCCGCGCGTGGCGCCGTGGGCGAGCGCTGCGCGGGCGAGCGGCACGAGCTGCGCGGCTTCGGCATCGTTCGCCGCGAACTCCCCGCGCAGCGCGCGGATCACGCGTGCCTGCATCTCCGCGGCCGCCTTGCGCGTGAAGGTGATGGCGAGGATCTCGCCGGGTTCCTCGACGGTCCTCAGCAGCTCGAGGA
>JAFAVO010000112.1 GCA_019242385.1 Gammaproteobacteria bacterium
TAGCCGCAGCCGCTGGGAGTGTGAGGCCCGAGCTGCGTCGAAAGCTCCACTTTAATGGTCTGGAAGGCGTGTGGCGACCCGGGTGCCGCGCCGCAATACCGAGCGACGCATTCTGTAACAAAACGCGCAGGGGGGACTCGGGTGTACGCCTGCCGCCGTCCTAGCTGGCGCAGCCCGCCTTCACCGGGACCCGGCGGCGCTGGTTGCGCAGCGCATAGATGCCGATCGCCATCCAGATGACATTCATCGCGGCCGATGGCAGCGCGCCGTTCCATCCGCTGTTCACGACGAACCCCGCCGCGCCGAGGATATTCATCAAATGGTAGGTAATTGACTCCGCTTTGACGCGGCCAGCGGAAAGCAGAGCGTAAGCATCCAGAATCAGAGCCGCACCTCCCCAGCCGATCACTTCGACGGCAATGTTCATAAGCCCCTTTTGAGATCAGGCAGCCGCGGCTGCGGAGGTTGGACGCGCGTGGAGCGCCATGAAGATGAGCGCCCATCCGCCGAAGATGAGGTTTATGCCGAGCAGGAGCCCCAGCGCCCAGAGCGCCGTGCCCGGCAGGCCGATGAACAGCACCACCCCGAGCACCACATCAATGACCCCGCTCGCCAGCATCCATCCCCAGCGGCCGGAGAGCGCGTTCCGATGCTCGAGCGCATAGAAAATGCTCACCGCTCCCTCGGCGAGCAGGAACGCGATCAGCACGGCGGTGAGCGACAGCGTGCCGAGCAGCGGCCAGCCGAGCAAGAGCACACCCGCGACGATGCCGATCACTGCCGATAGCAACGACCACCAGAAACCCGGTGCGTGCCGGGCGCGGAAGGTGGCAATGAGGCCGATGATGCCGCTCAGAAGCAACAGCCAGCCGAAGAAAACTGTCGCCGCGACCGAGGCAATGACCGGCGCAAGCAACGCGAGGATACCCAGAATCACGAGCACGATGCCCTCGGCGAGGAACAGCACCCAGTGCCGGCGCACCGCGCCGCCGATCTGATAACCGCTTTCCCTGACATCGTCCGAGCGCGCTGCTGCCATGAGTGCAGTTCCCTGTTGGAGGCGGGCTGCTGTGAGGACGGTCAGTATACGCCGCGCTCTTTGAGCCGCGGCCGGCAGGCTCGGCGTGGCTGTCGCTCACGCCTTGCGGGTGCAAAGAGAACCGCTATGCGGCGATCGGAGCGATCAGCTCAGGTCCGTTGTTGCGTACCGAGTTGACGCGCGTGCTGACCGGGTGCGCGACCATGAGATCGGCGGGGTAGGGCGCGAGCACGGCGCGCGCCTGTGCGGCTGTGCCCTTGAGCCAGATCTCGTGATCCTCGCGCCGCAGGATGGCGGGCATGCGGCGCGGGTGGTTGCCGCCGTTGTGGATGTCGGCCATCAGCTCGTTGGCGGGCATGGTGATGTGCGCGCAGCTTTCGATGACCGCGCCATCGTCGCGCACGCTCCAATCCCACAGGCCCGCGAATGCGAACAGCTCCTGGTCGGCGAGCGCGATCAGGTAGGGTGTCTTGCGCCCCTGCGCATCGAGATGCCACTCATAGAACCCGGAGGCCGGCTGCAGGCAGCGCTGCCCGCGCTTCCAGGCCGTGCGGAAGGCGGGCGCGCTCTCGAAAGTCTCGATGCGGGCATTGATGGTGCTGAATTTCCCCGGCTGGCCCTGCGCGAAGGCGGGGATCAGCCCCCAGCGCATCATGGTCGCGGCCGGCGCGCCGTTCTCCATGCGCATGACCGGCACCTGTTGCGTCGGTGCGATGTTGTAGGAGGTCGTGACCCAGGCGGGAGGCCCGTGAAGGTTCCACTCCCGCAGATACTTGTCCTGCATTCGCAGGATGTAGCGCCCGCACATATGAGTACTCCTGCCGCTGCCGTCGTGGCTGCCCTCAGGCTGCCGAGCGCTCGAGCGTTACCCGCTTCACCGCTACGCGCGTGTCATCCGGTAACGCGTCATCGATCGCCATGCAGATCTCTGCAACATCGTCGCGAATCGGCTCGTCCTCGCCTTCGAACAGGTAATGGCCGAGTACCGCGCGTGCCCGGGTGAGCAGCGCCAGCAATTCATCGTGTGACATCGGATTTCCCCAAAGACGGCGGCGTGGTCTTTGGAGCTCGAGAATACTATATCTGGTGCCGGTTCGGCACGCTGAGCCACCACATATGGTGGTGCAATCTCGGCGCGCTTAAGTTTCAGGAGCTTACGACTGGGGCTCCTGCGGGACGTAGATGGCGATCCCTTTCGCCGCCTTGTTCGAGATCGCGAAGGAGCCCCCGAGCCCGACGCCGGTCGAGCTCCCGGGCCCGTAGCTGGAGCTCCCGACGCCCGTCCCGACCGAACCGGTCTGCTGGTCCTGGACACCCTGCAGCAGCACGCCGTTGGCACCGAGCTTCGCCGCCTCCTCTTTCAGTCGTGCGATTGCCTTGTCCATGTTCTGCTGACCGGTGATCGCAAAGGATCCCTGGCTCGTCGCATCGAGCGCGGCGATCTCTTCGTACTGGGGCGGTGG
>JAFAVO010000291.1 GCA_019242385.1 Gammaproteobacteria bacterium
GTCGTCAGCATCGTGGGCAAGGGCCTGGCCGCCTGCAGCGAGCAACAGTGTGGCGAGCAGCAAAGCGCCGGATCGAGTCGGGTCCATGTGGCCTCCAGCATATTGTTCGGGGGAGCTGGGGACACTAGGACCACTTCATGTCGAACAGATTACGGTCGCGGTGCCGCTCCCGATGGGTCCGGACGGTGGCCTCACGGGCCCACACTGCGCAGCCGGCTGCCCGCCTGAATCTTGAGTATCCGTTGTCGCCCAATTGATCGCCCAGAAAAGCCCCGAGCGTTTGCAGCTGCGCAATCGATGTTTCGAGCAGGTCGCGAGGTGGCCATCATCGACGAGCGCGTGCTAGCCGTGCGGAGGCCCTGTGGAGTTGCGCAGGATCAGCTCGAAGTTGAGCTGCTGCCGTGGAATCGGCTGCGGCCATCCGCGCCGGCGCGGTGAGTGGCGGATGATGAGCTCGGTAGCCGCGCGCGCCATCTCCCTTACCGGCTGTCGGATCGTGGTCAACTGCGGCCACACCATGGTGGCCACCGGCGCATCGTCGAACCCGACCACGGAGAGCTGCCGCGGCAACTCGAGCCCGCGCTGCCGCGCGGCGCAGATCACGGCCGCGGCCATGTCGTCGTTGCTGGCGAATACCGCCGTTGGCCGACCCGGTCCGCGCAGCATTCGCTCGGCGCATTCCAGTCCATCGAGGAACACGAAATTTCCGGTCTGCACCCATTGCGATTTCACCGGTACTCCGCGCGCGCGCATCTCATCGGTGAAACCCAGGTAGCGCTGCTCCGTCGCTCCGTGGTCCGGGCGCCCGCGGATGAAGCCTATGGCACGATGGCCGAGATCGAGCAGGTGCGCGGTCATGCGGCGTGCCGCCGTGCGATCGTCGATTCCTACCGAGGGCGAGTCGCTCGGTTCGCGCTTCGGCGCGATGCGCACGGTCGGGATGGCGGCTTCCGCCAGCTTGCCCAGGATGAGCGGATGGTCGCTGAGCGGTGGCAGCAGGATGACGCCCTCGAGCCGCAATTGCCGCAACAATGTATTCACCTGCCGCCCGACGTCGGGGCTGGCGCCATCCCATGGCTCGACCATCAGATGAAAGGCCGACTCGCGGCAGCGCTGCACCGCGCCGGCCTGAAACTCGCTCAGGTAGTCGCCCGGCTTGTCGCAGAAAAGTCCGATGAGGAAGGAACGGTCGCCGGCCAGGCCGCGCGCGTTCAGGTTCGGCCGGTAATCGAGCTGCTCAATGGCCTTCAGAATCCGGTTGCGCGTGCCCTCGCGGACCGCCGGCTCCTCGTTGAGAACACGCGAGACGGTTTTCGATGACACCTGAGCCAGATCGGCAACCTGTTGGATGGTGACCGAGGGAGGCCGGAGATCCTTCATTGCGTTAGAGGTCCCGTAGCGGAGCGCTGGGCCATTTTGCCGGAAAGCATGCGCCGCGCCCGTGGGGCGGTCAACAAACTGACAGCGCTGACAACAACGCGCTGCCCGCAGGCACCTGGTCGATGCGCCTTCACGATGTCAGTTCCAGCAACGACATGAGCGGCGTGACGAAGCGCTCGTAGTGACGCCAGCGTCCCACGGAAGATGCAAACAGCTTCTGCCGCACCTGCCATTTGCTGGCGGTGACCACAGGACGCGCTGCCCGCTCGAAGTCGAGGCAGCGCGCATCCCAGGGCACTCCTATGAACTCCAGCATCCTGCCGGCCCAGGTGGCCAGGTCCGCCACGAGCCCCTCATACGGCACTTCGAGGATCACATCCTTCGGCAGCACCGAGCGCCAGTGGGCCATCAGCCGACGGTACTCACCGTAGTAGTGCGCCAGGTCCCCCAGATCATTGGTGTAGGTGTTTGCCGCCTCGAAGTGCTGGAAGTAGATCGACAGGCAGGTGTCGATCGGATGACGCCGCAGATGAATGATGCGCGCGCCGGGCAAGGCCGCGTGGATCAGGCCGAGAAACAGGAAGTTCGTCGGCAATTTGTCCACCACCCGCAGCGCCTCTGGAGACAATTGTCGCAGTAGCTGGAGATAGCGATCCCCCAGCTCGGCCAGCGCCGCATCGCCCGTTTCCACTGCCGCTGGATCCGCCGCCGGCGCCGCGGAGGACAACGCGGCTGCCCCAACTTCGCTCCAGAATGTCAGCTCACCTGCGCCGTGGACCCGTGGATGTGAGGCAAGAACCTGTTCCGCGAGCGTCGTGCCCGAACGCAACATGCCGACGATGAATACCGGGCGTGGCGACCCATGCACCGCCACGCGCGGACGCCGCACCCAGCGGCTGTCGTACGAGCGGATGATGAGGTCGATGGTCCTCGACAGCGCGCCGCGCTCATGCGGGGGTGCGCAACCCGCGGCCAGCTCGTTGGCGCGGCGAAAGTTGCTGAAGGCGTGCTCGAAATCGCCGAGGTCGTCGAAGTATTTTCCGATCGCGTAACGCAACAACAGCTCCCCTTGCGGGGACATCCCGTGGTCCACCAGGCGCTGCGTCGCCGTCAGCCAGGCCGCGTCGGCGGGCGTCATTCGTCGCAGCCGCGCCAAACCTGCCCAGGCCTCCGCTGAGTGCGGATCGAGCGCCGCGGCGCGGCGCAGGAATTCCTCAGCGTCCGCGAACCGGCCGGCATCGGCGCGCAGTTCTGCCAACACGACAAAGGCGGCTGCACAATCGGGATCGAGACGCAGAGCGTTCCGGCAGCTCTGCTCCGCTTCATCGGTACGCCGTTGCAACCTCAGCGCGGTTGCGAGCTCGGTGTGCGCCAGCACGAGGTTCGGCGCGAGGACCAGGGCGCGGCGAAAAGCCACAACCGCCTCCTCGAGCCGTCCGATGCTACGCAGTGCGCGCGCGAGATTCGCATGCGCGGCGGCAAGGGCGGGGTCGAGGTGCAACGCGCGCCGAAAGGCTGCGATCGCCTCCGGTGTCTGTGCGAGACCGACGAGCGCGGTACCGAGAGTGTTGTGCGCCTCCGCGAACTCCGGAGTGAGAGCTATGGCGCTGCGGCAACTGCGCACGGCCTCGTCAAATCGTGCGAGGCGCACCAGCACCTTGCCGAGGTTCTGGTGCGCCTGCGCGAAGTAAGGCCTGAGGCGCAACGCGTGCCGACAGCTGCGCAGCGCTTCCTGCAACCCTCCCCGCTCCAGCCACAGCTCGCCGAGATTGTTGTGCGCCTCGGCAAAGTCAGGATCGATCTCCAGTGCGCGGCGGTAGCTGGCTGCCGCCTCATCGAGTTGCCCGAGCCGGCCGAGTGCATTGCCGAGGTTGAGGTGAGCATGAGCATCTTCAGGCGCACACCGCACGCCCATGCGCAGGGCGTGCAGAGCGTCCTTGTTCTGCCTGGCACGTGCCACGCCGAGCAGCTGCCAGAGCAAGGCGGAGCGCGGGTGCGCCTCGAGCTCCTGTGCGGCGGCTACTTCGAGCTCCGCGAAGCGTTCCTGCTGCAACAAGGCGTTCAGTCGGGCAACATCGCCGGGCGGCGGCGGCAGAGCCGGATCAGCCGTGCCTTGCGCAACGGACGAGCCGTCGGCCAATCGTCCGCAACAGGACTTATACCGCAGCTGACTGCCGCACGGACACGGGT
>JAFAVO010000047.1 GCA_019242385.1 Gammaproteobacteria bacterium
CGGATGTCCCGGAGGATGATCCTCGGGTCATCGGGTCGGGCCTCATGGGACCGGCTCCCGGCGGCGATCGCGTCGAGCGGCTGGTGGTGGCGAGCGTCGATCACGCAGTGGCGGCGGTGGCTGCGCGCGCAGCGCAGCTCGGGCTGCACGTGCAGGCCTCGAGCGCGCGCTTTGCCGGCAGCGCCGAGCGGCTCGCGGCACGCTTCGCCCACGAGCTGCACCTGGGTGAGGCGCAGCTGCGCGTGTGGGGCGGGGAATCCACCGTAGAGCTGCCGCCCCAACCCGGGCGCGGCGGGCGCAATCAGCACCTGGCGCTCGCGGCGGCACGGCTGATCGCCGGACGTGACGAGCTGCTGCTGCTCGCGGCCGGCACCGATGGCAGCGATGGTGTTACCGATGACGCCGGCGCGCTCGTCGACTCGGAGACCTGTGCGCGCATCAGCCTGGCGCAGCTCGATCCCGACGATTGCCTGGCGCACGCAGACTCCGCGCGTGCGCTCGCAGCGAGCGGTGATCTGCTGCATACGGGCCCCACGGGCACCAACGTGGGGGACCTGGTGGTCGGGCTGAAGCTTTCCGCGCAGGCGGCCGAGGCCCTCGGCGCTCACCGTGACGGCCGCGCGGCGCGCGTGCTGTAATTCCTCGCGTGCGCCTGCTGTTGATCGAAGAAGACGCGAGCCGCTGCGCGCATATCCGCGAGCGCCTGCTCTCGTGGCGACCACGTGCGGAGATGCTCGTGCATCGACCGGTGTCGCAGGGCGCACTCGCGCCGGAGTTCCTGGCGCAGGGTTTCGATGCGGTGCTGCTCGCCGAGGAGTGGCCCGGTGGACGCGGCCTCCTCTGGGCGCGGGAGCTCTCCGGGCGCGCCGGGTTCGCACCGATCGTGCTGCTGTGTCAGAACCACGATGCCAGCGTCGCGCGCGAGGCGGGGGCGATCGGGGTCTTCACCGTCGCTCCGCAGGATCTCGATCGCGAGGCGTTCGCGCAGGTGCTGGCTGCGGCCGAGCGCCGCCAGGCGCATGCGCGCGCCATCTGGCGCACCAGCGCGGCGGGCCGCGACACCCAGCGTTTCGGTGATGCGTTCGTTCGCGGCTATCGCTGCATCCGCCGGCTCGCCGCCGGAGCCACCAGCGACCTGTACGTGGCCGAGAGCGAGCGCGTGGGCGCGCTCGTGGCGCTCAAGGTTGCGCGCGACCGTCAGGATGAGCAGCAGCCGGTCGATGCCTTTCGCCGCTTTCTGCAGGAGTACGAGATTGCTCAGCGCATCGCCGATCCAGCCGTCGTGCGCCTGCACGACCTGGGAGTGAGCGATGAGCATGCCTGGCTCGTCATGGAGTATTTCGCGCTCGGGGATCTGCGCCGGCGGATGCGCCGCCCGCTCAGCCCGCGCGAGGCGCTGCGCTTTGCGGTAGCGATCGCCGCAGCGTTGAGCGCCGTGCACGCCGCCGGGGTGCTGCACCGCGACCTCAAGCCCGGAAATGTCATGCTGCGCGAGGATGGCAGCATTGCGCTCATCGACTTCGGCCTCTCCAAGGACGCCGCGCTCACGCTCGATGTCACCGACACCGGCATGATCTTCGGCACTCCGCATTACATGAGTCCGGAGCAGGGGCACGCCGAAGCACTCGATGCGCGCAGCGACCTCTACAGTCTCGGAGTCATCCTGTTCGAGATGCTGACGGGCCTCAAGCCCTATCGGGCCGAGAACCCGATGGCGATCGTCTACAAGCATCGCAAGGAGCCGGTGCCGCAGCTGCCGGCGCAGTTTGCCGCCGTCCAGCCGGTGCTCGAGCGGCTGATGGCGAAATCCCCGAGCGAGCGTTATGCCGATGCGACGCAGGCGCGCGTGGCGCTCGCCGAGACTCTGAGGGGCTGGCTCGCGCGCGGACAAGACTCGTGAGCGAGCGCGACGCGATCGAGCCCCGCGTATCCATATTGACCGCGCCGACCCCGGCCGGCTGGGTCGAGGATGCACTCGCGCACCTGCCGCAGCTGCTGCAGGACCACGCCAACTGCGAGAAGAAGGCGGCCTCCACCGCCCTCGCCCTGATCTTCGCCTATCCCGAGGACCGCGCGCTCGGGGCGGCGCTGTCGCGTCTCGCGCGCGAGGAGCTGCGGCATTTCGAGCAGGTGATCCGCACCATGAGCGCACTCGGGCTGCCCTTCCAACGTCAGCGCCCTGGGCGCTATGCACAGCAGCTGCGGCGTTGGGTTGCCACCTCCGACCCGGGCCGCAAGCTCGACCTGCTGCTGGTGGGCGCACTCATCGAAGCACGCTCGGCGGAGCGCTTCGCGCTGCTCGCGCCGCACCTGCTGCCGCCGGTCGCGCGGCTGTATGCCGACCTCGCCGGCGCCGAGGCGCGGCATTTTCTCCTGTACCTGGGGTTCGCCCGCGAGGTGGCGCCGCGGCAATGGCAGCCGCGGCTGCAGGCGCTCGCCCGCGCGGAGGCGCAGCTCGCTACCGCGCCCGTTGAGACGCTGCGCTTTCACTCCGGTCCGCTCGCGCGGCGCCGGCAACACCCCGACTAACAGTTGCTTACAGGCGGCGCCGCGTTGCAGGGCAGGCCCGTCGCCCGCGTGGCACCAATTGCACTGCCGGCTGTCTCTCGGTGCGGGTATCCTCGAAAGCAGAGAGCCGATGAGCGACCGACCACACGTCCTGATCGTCGATGATGACCGCGAGATTCGCGGCCTGCTGGCACAGTACCTGGAGAAACACGACTTTCGCACCACCGCGGTCGCCGACGGCAGGGAGATGCGCCGGGTGCTCGAGCGCTCGCACGTCGACCTGCTGGTGCTCGACCTGATGCTGCCGGGCGAGGATGGCTTGTCGCTGTGCCGCGAGCTGCGCACCCGCTCGCAGCTCCCCATCATCATGCTGACCGCGCGCGGCGAGGACGTCGACCGCATCATCGGCCTCGAGCTCGGTGCCGACGACTACCTCGCCAAGCCCTTCAACCCGCGCGAGCTGTTAGGCCGCATCAAGGCGGTACTGCGCCGCTCGGCGCACGCGCCGCGCGACCCGAGTCCCGAGAGCGTGCGCGGCTTCTGCTTCGGAGGATGGCGGCTCGACACCGTGACGCGCACATTGAGCAACTCCGAGGGACGGGAGCTGGCGTTGAGCGGGGCCGAGTACCGGCTGCTCGCAGTGCTGCTCGGCGCGGGCAACCGCGTGCTGACGCGCGCGCAGCTCACCGAGCTCCTGCGCGGCCGCGACGCCGATCCCTTCGACCGCAGCATCGATGTGCGTGTCAGCCGCCTGCGGCAGATCCTCGGTGATGATGCGCGCGCGCCGCAGATCATCAAGACCGTGTATGGCGAGGGCTACGTGATCGGCGTCAACGTGGCGACCGAATAGCCGCGCACGCGCCGATGCGCTTCGCGCTGTGGCCCCGCTCGCTGTTCGGCCGCCTGCTCGCCGCCTCGGTGCTCGCGGTGCTGCTCGCCCAGGCGGTGGCGCTCGCGCTGATCGCGCAGGAGCGCGAGCACTTCATGCTGCAGGGGAGCGTGCGCGAGTGGACGCGGCGCATCGCGGATGCGACGCTGATGCTCGCCCCACTGAGCGGCCCGCAGCGCGCCGAGGCGCTGGCACAGCTTTCTGCGCAGGTGCAGCCGCCGCACGTGTTCCTGCATCATTCCCTGCACGAGGGCGGCGGCGCGGCCTGGATGGGTCACGGTTTTCTGCGGCTGCCTCTGCTCGGGGACTTTGAGGCTGCGCTGCGCGAGCAGCTGGGCGCGGCGCTCGGTCCCGACTACGGCATCGAGATTGCGCCCACCCCGGAGCCGGCGCCGCCTGCGGTCGTGCTGCCCGCGCCGTTCTACCAGGCACACGAGCTCGTTCTGCACCCCGGCATGCTCCAACGCTATGACGTGAAGGTGCGCTTCGCCGATGGCGATGTGGTCACCTACCGGGTGATGCGTCTGCCATGGGGCGCGCCGCTGCCGCGCAACCTGCTGCTCAACCTGGCACTGCTGCTGTTGCTGCTGGTCATCGTGCTTTATCTCACGGCGCGCAACATCACGCGGCCGCTTTCGGATCTGGCGCGCGCGGCCGATAGCGTCGGGCGCGACACGCGCTCGGTGCCGCAACTGGCAGAGCGCGGCGCGCGCGAGCTGCGCGACGCCGCGCGCGCTTTCAACACCATGCAGGACCGGTTGCATCGCTATCTCGACAGCCGCACGCGCGTGCTGGCCGCCATGTCACACGATCTGAAGACCCCGCTCACCCGGCTGCGCCTGCAGGTCGAGGCGCTGGATAATCCGCCGATGCAGGCGCGCATCGGCCGCGAGCTCGATGAGATGGAGAGTATGGTGCGCGAGGCGCTGGCGCTGTTCCGTGGCCTGGACGATGGCGAGCCGCCGGTCGACATCGACATGGACGAGCTGCTCGCACAGATTGGCGAGGAGTTCACCGACATGGGAGCGAGCGTGACACTGAGCGGCAGGGCGCTGCGGCCGTTCACCGGCAAGCCGCAGGCGCTCAAACGCTGTCTCACCAATCTCATCGCCAATGCGGTCAAGTTCGGCACCCGCGCGGAGATTCATCTCGAGGATGGCGCGGATCTGCTCATCCGGGTGCGGGATCACGGGCCCGGCATTCCGCAGGAGGAGCTCGAGCGGGTGTTCGAGCCGTTCTATCGGCTCGAGTCCTCGCGCAACCGCGACAGCGGCGGCACCGGACTCGGACTTTCGATCGCGCGCGACATCGCCCAGGCGCACGGCGGCTCACTGCGGCTGGCCAACGCCGCAGGCGGAGGACTCGAGGCGACGCTGCGACTGCCGCGGCGGCGCTGATTGCTGCAGCCCTTCCGGCACTGCCGCGTGCCTTTCGACTCACCGCGCCGCTCACTCGACTCAGCGCAAGCAGCCCTCACAGTCCCTAACGATTGTTCACGACGCTGAGGCGTCCTCAGGCACTAACCTGAACACTGACGCGGATCCGACATTCCCACGAGGAGATGCTGATGAAAGCCACTCTATTGACGCTCGCCCTGCTGTGCGCCGGTGCGGCGTACGCCGAGGCTCCGGCGGCGCCGCCAGCCCCGCCGGGCCACGGAGCGGAGGCTGCCCAACACATGGATGAGCTCGCTACGCTGCTCGATCTCACCGACGCCCAGAAGGTCCAGGTGCAGAACATCCTCGAGGAGCAGCATGCGAAGATGCGCCAGAGCTTCGAGCAGGCCAAAGCTTCAGGCACGCGCCCCGACTGGCAGCAGATGAAGGCGCTGCACGAGCAGATGCAGCAGGAGACGCTGCAGAAGCTCGCACCGGTGCTCTCGGCGACGCAGCTGAAGAAATTCCAGATCGTCCAGCAGCACATGATGCATGCCCACATGGGGCATCACATGGGTCACGAAGGCGGGGCACCGGCCAGCCCGCCGCCGGCACAGAACTGACCCCGCTGCGCGCGGGCTCCCTCCGCGTGCGCCGCCACTCGCCGGCAGAAGAGAACCTCCGCCGGCGAGTGCTGCCGCAGGTGCCGTAGCTGCTAACCGCTAGGCCAGCTGATGCCGCGGCAGCGTGCACAGCTGGTAACGACCGCGCTC
>JAFAVO010000211.1 GCA_019242385.1 Gammaproteobacteria bacterium
TCATCGACAAGGGCACCCCCGGCTTCGAGGTCCGGCCCGGCTACCAGAACGTCTCGCACCGCGGCTACCACAACTGCATCCTGCAGTTCAGCGACTGCCGCGTGCCAAGCTCGGCCGTGCTCGGCGAGGTGCACCGCGGCTTCGAGGTCGCCAACACCTGGCTCGGAGCGACCCGGCTGCAGGTCGCAGCCAACTGCCTCGGCCGTGCCGAGCGCGCACTCGAATGTGCCACACAATGGGCCGTCGATCGCGTGCAGTTCGGTCAGCAGATCGGCAAATTCCAGGGGGTGTCCTTCAAGCTCGCCGACATGGCGGTCGAGCTGCGCGCCGCGGAGCTGCTGACACTCGAAGCGGCCTGGAAGCTCGGGCAGGGAACTGCGAGCGACATGGACATGGCGATCGCGAAGCTCAAGGCGAGCGAAATGCTGGCGATGGTCGCCGATGAGGCACTGCAGATCCACGGCGGCATGGGGCTCATGAGCGACCTGCCGCTCGAGCGCATCTGGCGCGATGCGCGCATCGAGCGCATCTGGGACGGCACCAGCGAGGTGCAGCGTCACATCATTTCGCGTGCGCTGCTGCGGCCTCTCGGCGGCTGAGTCACTTTCCCTTCCACACGGGCGCGCGCTTCTCCGCGAAGGCACGGGTGCCTTCCTTCAGGTCTTCGGAGCGGATCACCCGTTGCACCGCATCGAGGCTGTCATGCAGCTCGAAGGCGGCGTGCTCGGCCACCGTCTCGGTGTGGCGCAGTACCTGTTTGATGGCCGGGAATAGCAGCGGCGGACCCGCGGCGAGCTGCCGCGCGATCTCCCACGCCTTGGTAAGACCCTCGCCCTTGGGCACCACATGATTGGCGAGGCCCCAGTGCTTCGCTTCCGTGGCATCCATCCAGCGCCCGGTCATCAGAAACTCGACGGCGACGTGATAGGGGATGCGGCGCCGCAGCTTGATCGTGCCGGCATCGGCGAGCACCGCGACATTGATCTCCGGCAGCGCAAAGCGCGCGTGCTGCTCCATGACGATGATGTCGGTGCCCAGCACGAGCTCGAAGCCCCCGCCGCAGGCGATGCCATTCACGGCGGCGATGAGCGGCTTGTCGAGATTGCGCGGATAGTTGAGCCCGCCAAAACCGCCGACCCCCCAGTCCTCGTCCGACTCCTCGCCGGCGGCGGCCGCCTTCAGATCCCAACCGGGACTGAAGAAGCGCTCCCCGGCTCCGGTCACGATGGCCACGCGCAGCGCGGGATCGTTGCGAAATTCGGTGAATACCTCGTTCAGCCTGCGGCTCGCCGCGAGGTCGATGGCGTTTGCCTTCGGGCGGTCGAGGGTCACCTCGAGAACCGGGCCGTCGGTGCGGGTCCTGATACCAGCGGACATACGAGTACTCCTTGTGCGGATGCGGGAGTCAGGCGAGACGGATCAGCGCATCGACAGCCACCGCGCCGCACCCGCGCGGGCGCACGATGACGGGGTTGAGATCGAGCTCGATGAAGCGCTCGAGGTTGGCAAGCGCATAGCGTGTGCAGGCAAGGGCGGTCTCGATGAGCGCTGGCACATCGCCGGCAGGACGGCCGCGAAATCCTGCCAGCAGCGGCGCCGCGCGCAGCCGGCCGAGCGCGGCGCTGACAGTTGCCGCGGTGAAGGGCGGCAGCAGGGTGACGCTGTCGCGCAGCAGCTCGGTGAGGACGCCGCCCGCACCAAGCACGAGCAGCAGCCCGAACTGTGGATCGACGCGCAGGCCGATGAGCACCTCGGCGACCCCGTCGCTGACCATCTCCTCGATGAGCAAGGTCTGGGAGAGCGCCGAGAGCCGCTGTGCGGCCGCGGCCGCCTCGGCAGCGGAGCGCACGTTGAGCACGACCGCCCCGAGCTCCGATTTGTGCTCGAGCGCCGGGCCTGCCGCCTTGATCACCACCGGGAAACCGAGAGCCGCAGCGGCCTCCGCCGCCGCGGCGGGCTCGGCGACTCGCGCACGCGGCACGGCAACTCCATGCGCCGCGAGCGCCTGCTTGGCCTCGGGCTCGGAGAGTGAGCGCGCGTTGGAGGAAGTGGTATCCGGCCGCTGCAGGGTGGGCGGCGCGCCTTGCTTCCAGGCCTCACCGACACGCGCCGCAAGGTCGATGGCTTCGAGGGCCTCGCGCTGGCCCTGAAGGGGTATCACTCCCCAGGCGAAGCACTGCTCGCGCACCCTGCTGCCGAGGGATTCGGGAAGCGAGGAGATCACCACGGCGCGGGTTGTGGCGCCGGGCAGTGCGGCGGCGAACTCCTCGATCGCCCGCACGTAGCCGGTGTCGTCGGCCCCGGACGGCGGGCAGTCGAGGAGGAATGCCACGAGGTCGAACCCGGCGCGCTGCGCGATGCCGAACATGGCGCGCTGGCGCGGGTAGTCGAACCACACGTGGGTGTGGAAATCGAAAGGGTTGGAGATGTGCACACGCTCGGAAAGCAGCGCGCGCAGCTCTGCGGCGCTCTCTTGCGGAAAAGGCGGAAACTCGAGCGAGAGGCTGCGCGCGGCATCGGCCGCCATGGCGGTATCGCCGCCGGAAGCACCCATTGCCAGCACCCGCCGCCCGCCGAGCGGACCTCCCGCATGAAAGATCTTGAGCGTCTCGCACAGGCTTGCCAGCGACTCGCAGCGCGCCACACCCGCCTGAGCGCAGAAGGCATCGAAGACGTTGTCGGCGCCCGCGAGCGCGCCGGTGTGGGTGCGCACCGCCTCGCTCGACGCCGCGGTGCGGCCGGCCTTCACGAGCGCAATGGGCTTGCCGGCGAGACGCGCCTGCGTTGCCGCGCGTGCGAAGCGCGCCGCGTCGCGGATGCCTTCGAGATAGAGCCCGAAGGCGCTCACCCGCTCATCGAGGCAGAGCTCCTCGATGAGCTCCTCGACCGCGAGCCGCGTCTGGTTCCCCACCGTCAGCAGGTAGCCGATCGGCAGCGAGCGATCGTTGAAGAGCAGGTTGAGCGCGATCGTGCCGCTCTGGCAGATGAGCGCGACACCGCGCTCGCGGCGGGTGCCCACCAGCTGGTCCGGCCAGAGCGCCGCGCCATCGAGAAAGTTGACCAGGCCGTAACAGTTGGGTCCAAAGAAGGGCAGGTCGCCCGCGCAGTTGAGCAGCTCACGCGTGAGACGGGCGCCTTCCTCGGTGGCGGTCTCGGAGAAGCCCGCCGCGAAGCACACGAAGCCGCCGGCGCCGCGGCGCGCGAGCGCCGCCGCAATCGACGGCACCTCGCGATTTGGTGCCGCGATGAACGCCGCATCGGGTGCGCCCGGCAGCTCATCGACGGAGCGGAAATAACGCTGCGCAGATGAGGAGGCGCGTATCGGGTGGATGCGCCACAACTCGCCCGTATACCCGATCACCCGGCTGGCGGCGAGCGCGGCATCCGCCCAGACCCCGCCGATCAGGGCCACGCTGCGCGGCGCGAGCAGTCGCTGCAGTGCGCGCGCGCTCATGCGCGGCTGGGCGGGCGCAGCTCCATGCGGCGCGAGCCCGGCCCTTCCGCGGGCAACGTTGCGCTCGCCGCCTGCAGCTGCGCGATCGCGCTGCTCACCTGCGGCGGAAAAGGCTGGCTCGCGACCTGACCGCTCTCCTGGCGCACGTGCAGCAGCATGACTTCCGCGGTGGCGGCGATGCCGGCTTTGCCGCTGCGGGCGATCTCGAAGGCTGCATGGATGCGCTTGTGATCGGCAGCGAGGATACGCACGCTGACCGCGGCGGTGTCGGACTGATGCACCTCCTTCAGGTAATTGAGGTGCATCTCGAGGGTGTAGATGGTGCAGCCGGTGCCGGCGCGATAACCCTCATCGAGCCCGATACGATCCATGAGCGCATCGATGGCGACGCTCACGATGAGCGCGTAATAGGCATCACGCACGTGGCCGTTGTAATCGATCCACTCCGGCTGGATCGCGGTCGCATAGATCGGGATACCGGCCACGTCAGCCGAGCTTCAGCCGCTCGCGCGTCTGCCCCGGGGTGAGCACCCGTGCCCCCATCGCCTCAATGATGGTGCGTGCCTTCTCGACCAGCTGCGCATTGCTCGCGTAGACCCCGCGCGAAAGATACAGGTTGTCCTCGAGGCCCACGCGCACGTTGCCACCGAGCAGTATCGACTGCGCCACCCACGGCATCTGCATGCGGCTCACCGCGAAGGAGGTCCAGATGCAGTCTGCCGGCAGGTAGTTCACCATCGCGAGCAGGTGGCCGACATCCGCCGGTACGCCGTAAGGA
>JAFAVO010000260.1 GCA_019242385.1 Gammaproteobacteria bacterium
ACTACCGAGAGCAGACCGAAGCCCATGAGCATCTGTGAGGGCAGGGCGGAATGCAGCGAGCCCTCCACCAGCACCTTGCAGCGCACGACCGCATACAGCGCGACATTCAACAGGAGTCCGGAGAGCACCGCGGAGATTGGCGTTGGGCCCTCGGCGTGCGCATCGGGCAGCCAGTTGTGCAGCGGAGCCAATCCGACCTTGGTTCCGTAACCGACGAGCAGGAACACGAAGGCGAGGCTCAGCACCTTCGGCTCGAGTTGGCTTTTCACGGCGTTGAGGTGTGTCCAGAGCAGCGCACTGACACCTTCGGCGCCGAGCACGTGCTCGGCGGCGAAGTAGAGCAGTATCGTCCCAAAGAGCGCCTGAGCGATGCCGACGCCGCAGAGAACGAAGTACTTCCAGCCCGCCTCGAGGCTGGCAGCGGTCCGGTAGAGCGTCACCAGCAGCACGGTGGAGAGCGTCGCGGCCTCCATCGCCACCCACAGCAGGCCCATGTTGTTGGTGGTGAGCGCGACCAGCATGGTCGCCATGAACAGCTGATACATGCTGTGGTAGAGGCGCAGCTGCGGTGCATGCACCCGGCCGTGCTCCATCTCCACCCGCATGTAGGGTCGGGAAAAGATAGCCGTCGTCAAACCGACGAGCGCGGTGAGGGTCACGAGGAAGACGTTGAAGGCGTCGATGAAGAATTGATCGCGAGCGAAGGTGAAGGCACCGCCCGCCGCTACGTGCATGGTGAGCGCGCAGGCGGCGAGGAAGGTGACCAGGCTGAAGGCAATGTTCAGCTCCGGTGCGAAGCGGCGCGCGCCGAAGAGCGCGAGCACGGCGGCGCCCGCGAGCGGAGTGGCAATGAGGAGCGCAAAGTCCACGCTACTCCTGCCTCGAAGCAGCTGCGTCCTCGCGCAGCGATTCCAGGTGCTGCAGGTCCAGGCTGTCGAATTGCTCGCGGATCTGGAAGAAGAAGATGCCGAGCACCAGCACTGCGACCAGCACATCGAGCGCAACGCCGAACTCCACCACCATCGGCATGCCGTAGGTAGCGCTCATGGCACCGAAGAAGAGCCCATTCTCCATCGAGAGAAATCCCACCACCTGCGACATGGCCTTGCGGCGGGTGATCATGGTGAGGAACGAGAGCAGCACTACGGCAACCGCTATGCCGATGGCGTTGCGCGTGGCCGTGCTGGCGAGCGCGGAGATCGGCTGCGCGAGCCCGAAGGCGAAGACCACGATCAGCACACCGACCAGCATCGTCCCGGGGATGTTGAGAAGCGGCTCCGCATCCCAGTAGACCTGGAGACGGCGGATGAGGCGATGCAGGAGGTACGGCAGCAGCACCACCTTGAGGCCGAGCGTCAGAGCGGCGGACAGGTAGAGGTGTGGCTGACGTGTGCGCCAGGCGAGGAGCAGCGTGGCGATGAACAGCACGGCGCCCTGGACCGCGAGCAGATTCACCAGGTTGACGATGCGCCGCTGGCTCAGCATCGCGAAGGACAGCAGCAACAGCAGGGCCGCACACAGATTGAGGAGCTGAAGGTCGAGCGGCAGATGAGCCATTCCTCATCCTCCCAGCAGCAAATGCACGAGGAGCCCGAGCACCGCGAAAAGGAATGCGGTGGCGAGGAACTCGGGCGCCCGAAACACCCGCAGCTTCGCCGACACGGTCTCGATCAGGGCGAGCAGCACGCCGGCCGCGGCAAGCTTCAGTGCGAGGAGCGGAATGGAGGCGAGCAGCGCCGAGGGGGCGCTGCCGCGCGTCGACACTCCCCAGGGAATGAAGAGCGCGAAGCCGATGCAGGCATAGTTGAAGAGCTTGAGTGCCGCTGCCCACTCCATGAGCGCCAGGTGCCGTGCCGAATACTCGAGCAGCATCGCCTCATGAATCATCGTGAGCTCGAGGTGGGTCGCGGGATTGTCGACCGGGATGCGCGCATTCTCCGCGAGCAACACCATGAGGAAGGCGACCGCAGTGAAGGCGAGACTCGGGTAGAGGCCGAGGCTTTGCGTGGCGAGGTGCTCGGTGATCGCAGGGAGCGCGGTGGTGGCCGAGATGAGCGACGCCACGAAGATCACCATGAGCAGCGCCGGCTCGGCCAGGAAGCCGACCATCATCTCGCGGCGCGCCCCGAGGGTGCCGAAGGCCGTGCCGATATCCATGGCTGCGAGCGACATGAAGACGCGCGCGGTTGCGAGCAGCCCCACCAGTGCGATCGCATCGGCCACGCGGGTGAGCGGCAGCCGCGTGCCCATGGAGGGAATGATGCCGGCGGCCACTACCATGGCCCCGAATACGATGTAGGGGGCGAGGCGAAAGAGACGCGAGGCGCTCTCGGCGATCACCGCGTCCTTGTGGAAGAGCTTGCGGATGCCGCGGTAGGGAAGCCACAGACTCGGCGCGCTGCGGTTCTGCAACCAGGCACGGCACTGGTTCACCCAGCCGAGAAAGAGCGGCGCGGCAGCCAGTGCCGCAATGAGCTCGAGGAGTTGGGTGAAGATCTCGATCGGTCTCATAGCACGACGGCGAGCAGTGCGACGAGCGTCACGAAGCTGTAGAGCAGGTAGGTCGAGATCCGACCCTGCTGCAGCACGGCGCACGCGTCCGCCACGCGTTGCACGAGCGAGCCGAGGGGCTCGTAAAGGCGCTGCCAGAGCCGATCGGCGATCGTGACGCGGTAGCGCGGCGCACGATCGAACGGCGACGGCAGCTCACGCTGCATCGAGAAGAAGGGCTCGAAGATGTGCCGGATAGGCTGGCCGAAGCCTTCCGCTGTATCCTGCATCCTTGGATCGAGCCGCGCGAACCCACAGTCCCAGGGCGCGGCGCGGCGGATGCGCTGATGATAGAAGAAGCGCACCGACACGATGGTCAGGAGCACCACGGCGGCGATGGCGACCAGAAACGCCAGCCCGGAATAAGACGACAGCCGGCCGGGAAGAGGCTCGAGCAGCCACCAGGGTGCGGTCGGGTCCGGCAGATCGACATGAGCGAGCTGGTGCACGACGGTGCGCAACGCGCCGACTACCTGCGTTGGGATGAGTCCCAGGACGACGCAGCCGAGCGCAAGCCAGAGCAGCCCGACGCGCTCGAGCACACTTGCATCGTGCGCCCTGATGAGTGTGGCCTCGCGCGGCTGTCCGAGGAAGATGACGCCGAAGAACTTCACCATGACGTAGGCCGCCAGCGCGGCGGCGAGCGCGACCAGCGCCGCACCGAGCGGCAGCAGCATGTTTACGAAGGTTTGTGGAACCTGGTGCGCGAACAGGAAGGCCTGCAGCAACAGCCACTCCGAGACGAAGCCATTGAGTGGTGGTAGTCCGGCGAGGGCCAGCGCACCGATGAGCGTCAACCACGCGACCCACGGCATACGGTGAATCAGACCGCCCAGACGACCGAGGTTGCGTTCCCCGGTCGAATGCAGCACAGCGCCGGTGCCGCAGAACAGCAGGCTCTTCATGAAAGCATGGTTGAGCGTGTGGTAGAGCACCGCGATGAGGGCTAACGCGGCGAGCGCGGGCATCCCGGCACCGTGGAAGACGATCGCGAGTCCGAGGCCCGTGAAGATGATCCCGACATTCTCGATCGAGGACCAGGCGAGGAGCCGCTTCATGTCGGTCTGTGCAGCCGCAAACACCACCCCGTAGATCGCGCTCAAGAGGCCCACGCTGAGCGCAACGAGCCCCCACCACCACTGCGGGGCGCCGAGCAAATCGAACGACACGCGCAGCACACCGTAAACCGCCGTCTTCAGCATCACGCCGCTCATGAGCGCCGACACCGGGGAGGGGGCAGCGGGGTGCGCCTCGGGCAGCCAGACGTGCAGTGGCACGAGTCCCGCCTTGGCGCCAAAGCCAAACAGGGCCAGGAGGAAAGCGGCAGCTCCCCATCCCGGGCTGAGGTGCGCTCGGCGCATGGCATCGAAGGTGAACTGCCAGCTGCCGCCCTGCATGACACCGAAGGCGAGCAGGATGGCAATGGCACCGACGTGGGCGATCAGCAGGTAGAGGAAGCCCGCGC
>JAFAVO010000013.1 GCA_019242385.1 Gammaproteobacteria bacterium
GAATGGCATGGGCGCGGTATTCCGCGCCATTCCCTCCAAGGCGCTCTCGCTCGATGACCTGAAGATGCCGGAGGCGGTGCGCCAGATGTGCCGGGTCATCAGCGGGCTGATCCTGGTGACCGGCAAGACGGGCTCGGGCAAGTCGACGACGCTTGCGGCCATGATCGATGACATCAATCAGCGCGTGAAGGGCCACATCCTCACGGTGGAAGACCCCATCGAGTTCGTGCACGAGCGCAAGAGCTGTCTCATCAGTCAGCGCGAGATCGGCGTCCACAGTCCGAGCTTTGCCTCCGCGGTGCATTCCGCGCTGCGCGAGGATCCGGATGTGATCCTGGTCGGTGAGCTGCGCGATCTGGAGACCATGAGCATCGCGGTCACCGCGGCCGAGATGGGCATTCTCGTCATGGGCACGTTGCACACCAACGGTGCGGCGCAGACCGTCGACCGCATGGTGAACGTGTTCCCCTCCGACAAGCAGTCGCACGTGCGCACCATGCTGTCGACCTCACTGCGCGGGGTGATTTCGCAGCAGCTGCTGCAGCGCTCCGACAAGCAGGGCCGCGTGGTGGCGCTCGAGATCCTGGTCAACACCCCCGCGGCGGCCAATCTGATCCGCCAGGGCAAGCTCGACCAGCTCGAGAGCACCATGCAGGCAGGCGGCCAGTTCGGCATGCGTACCATGGACTCGGCCATCGAGCAGCTGCTGAACCAGCGGCAGATCAGTGGCGCCGAGGCCTACAAGAAGGCGATCAACAAGAGCCGCTTCGAGGAGCTCAAGAACGCCGGCTGAGCGCCCGATGCGTGCGCACGCGCTGTAGACTAGCGCGGATGACCCGCAGGATCTTCGTCACTACCGCGCTCCCCTACGCCAACGGCCCGTTCCACATCGGCCACATCATGGAGTACATCCAGGCCGATATCTGGGTGCGCTTCCAGAGGATGCAGGGGCACCAGCTGCACTTCATCGGGGCCGATGACGCCCACGGCGCACCCATCATGCTCAAGGCGGAAGCCGAAGGGGTCACGCCGCAGGAGCTCGTGGCGCGCATTGCCGCCGGGCGGCCGCGCTATCTCGAGGGCTTTCACCTCAGCTTCGATCACTGGTACTCGACCGATTCGCCCGAGAACACTCAGCTCTCGCAGGACATCTACCGGCGACTCAAGTCCGCGGGACTCATCTATCGCAAATCGGTCGAGCAGTTCTACGACCCGGTGAAGGGCATGTTCCTGCCCGACCGTTACATCAAGGGCGAGTGCCCCAACTGCCACGCGAAGGATCAGTACGCGGATGCCTGCGAAGTCTGCAGCATCGTCAACACACCGACCGAGCTCATCGAGCCCTACTCGACCCTCACCGGCGCGAAGCCGGTGCTGAAAAGCTCCGAGCATTTCTTCTTCAAGCTCTCCGACCGCAAGTGCGTGGATTTCCTCGAGGGTTGGCTCGGTGCCGCCGGTCGCCTGCAGCCCCAGGTCGCCAACAAGGCGAGCGAATGGCTCGCGGGCAAGGGCGACCAGACCCTCGGCGACTGGGACATCTCGCGCGATGCCCCCTATTTCGGCATTCCGATACCCGATGCTCCCGGCAAGTACTTCTACGTGTGGCTGGATGCGCCGATCGGCTACCTCGCGGCCCTCAAGAGCTATTTCGACCTCGGCAAGGCGCGCGCTCACGGCGAGCAGCGCAGCTTCGAGGAGTTCCTCAGCGCCCCGGACACCGAGCAGATTCACTTCATCGGTAAGGACATCATCTACTTCCACACGCTGTTCTGGCCCGCGATGCTGAAGTTCGCGGGCACCCCCTACAAGGTGCCGAGCCACGTGTGGGTCCACGGCTTCATCACGGTCTCGGGCGAGAAGATGTCCAAGTCGCGCGGCACCGGCATCAGCCCGCTGCGCTATCTCGAGGTCGGCATGAATGCCGAATGGCTGCGTTACTACATCGCCGCCAAGCTCAACGCCAGCGTCGAGGACCTCGACTTCAATCCCGAGGACTTCATTGCGCGAGTCAACAGCGACCTCATCGGCAAGTACGTCAACATCGCCAGCCGCGCCGCCAATTTCATCACCCGGCATTTTCAGGGGGCGCTGCGCTACACCGGCGATCTTGCCGCCCTGCGCAGCGCGGCACGCGCCGCCGCGGATGCGGCGCGCGAGGGTTACGAGACGCGCGAGTACGGGCGGGTGATGCGCGAATGCATGAGCTTCGCCGACTCGATCAACCAGTATTTCGACGGCGAGCGGCCCTGGGTCCTGGCCAAGGATCCTTCCCAGGCCGCGCACCTGCAGGATGTGTGCTCACGGGCGCTGTATGGCTTCAAGGTGTTGTCGGTGCTGCTCGCCCCGGTACTGCCGCACCTCGCCGAGCGCGTCGCGCGCGAGCTGTTCGGACTCGAGCGTGCCTTCGTGTGGGCCGATGCCACGGTGCTGCCCGAGCGGATCAACCCGTACCAACACCTCATGACACGCGTGGAAGGAAGGCAGCTGGATGCACTCTTCGATGATTCGCCCACAGGCGCCGCAGCGGCCACCGCGACCATCAGGAGCGCGCCTGTGAACGCCCCAGGCACAAGCGCTCCAGGCACAGCGCCTCCCGGGACAACCGCCGCCGGCACGATCTCGATCGATGAGTTCCGCAGGATCGATCTCCGGGTCGCGCGCATCATCGAGGCCGAAGCGGTCGCGGGTGCGGATAAGCTGCTGCGCCTCACTCTCGACCTCGGCAACGAGCAGCGCACCGTGTTCGCCGGCATCAAATCCGCGTACGACCCGGCGGCCCTCAAGGGACGTCTCACCGTGATGGTCGCCAACCTGGCTCCGCGCAAGATGAAATTCGGGGTGTCCGAGGGCATGGTGCTCGCCGCCAGCGGCGAGGATCCTGGCGTGTACCTGCTCGCGCCCGACTCGGGCGCGACGCCCGGCATGAAGGTCACCTGAAGGCGGCATGCCGAGCGTGGATGACATCGACGCGCTGCTGCCGCAGACGCAGTGCACCCGCTGCGGTTATCCCGGTTGCCGTCCCTATGCGCAGGCGATCGCGGCGGGCGATGCGGCCATCAACCAATGTCCGCCGGGCGGCAGCGCCGCGATCGGAGCACTCGCAGCGCTCCTCGGGCGGCCGGCACTGCCGCTCAATCCCGCCAACGGCACCGAGGGCCCCGCCCTCGTCGCGCAGATCGACGAGCAGGCCTGCATCGGCTGCGTGAAGTGCCTGCCGCCCTGCCCGGTCGATGCCATCATCGGCGCGCGCCGGCAGATGCATACGGTGGTGCTGGCGTTGTGCACCGGGTGCGAGCTGTGCGTTGCACCGTGTCCGGTCGATTGCATCTCAATGGTGCCGCGCGCCACTCTGCCCGAGGCCGCACCTGAGCCGAGCGCGCAGGAGAATCGCCTGCGCTACGCGACGCACGGCGCGCGTCTGGCGGCACAGGCCGCGCAGCGGGCGGCGCTGCTCAGCGCGCGCAAGCGGGCGGTCGGGCCGTAGCCGATGCATCCGGCGACCCGCAGAGCGATCTTCCGCCGGCTGCAGGCGGCAAATCCCTCGCCCACCACCGAGCTGCTGCACACCACGCCCTTCGAGCTGCTGGTCGCCGTCATGCTGTCGGCGCACACCACC
>JAFAVO010000020.1 GCA_019242385.1 Gammaproteobacteria bacterium
GATCGCCTCGATCACCAAGCTCATGACTGCCCTGGTGGTGATGGAAGCCAATCAGCCGCTCGATGAGATGCTGACCATCACCGACGATGACCGTTTCCACGGCAGGGGAGCGCTCTCGCGGCTTGCGCCGGGCACGCAACTCTCGCGCGGTGACCTGATGCACCTCGCGCTCATGGCCTCCGAGAACCGCGCCGCGCATGCGCTGGGGCGCGGTTATCCCGGTGGCATCGCAGCCTGCGTGGTGGCCATGAACGCCAAGGCGCGCGAGCTCGGCATGATGAGCGCGCACTTCGTCGAGCCCACCGGACTCTCCGATGAGAACGTGGCGAGCCCCGAGGACCTGTCCAAGCTGGTGCTGGCAGCCGGAAAGATCGCCGCGATCCGCACATACTCGACCGACAGCGATTATGCCGTGCAGGTCGGCCGTCACCTCGTTCACTTCCGCAACACCGATTCGCTCGTCAGCAAGCCCGACTGGAATATCGTGGTGCAGAAGACCGGCTACATCCACGAGGCGGGGCGTTGCCTGGTCATGCAGACGGTGATCGAAGAGCGCCCGGTGGTGATCGTGCTCATGAACTCCTTCGGCAAGCGCACCCGGGTCGCCGATGCGCGCCGCATCCGCCGTTGGGTGGAAGCCACCATGGTTGCGCACGACACGGGCACCGTGGCAACCACCGGCGTCGCCGAAACGACCTGATCCGGCGGCCTTGCTTGCCGAGTGCGGCAAGCACAATCTCCTGGGGTGGTTAAGCTCGCGGCTCGATGCTGCGCAGATGCCGCGCGGCCGAGATCCATGCACCGAGCCAGCCGAGCGCGGCCCCGGCCCCGAGCAGAGTGCCAACGTCCGCTGCTGAGGGTCCACTCAGGAGGTAGCGGCTGCCGTACAGCCGGGCGAGCGTCGCGACCGGCTCCGCGAGCACCGTGACGGCGATGGCGATGATAGCCCAGGCGAGGAGCGCACCCCCCAGTCCGTAGAGCACTCCGGTGTAGAGGAACGGGCGGCGCACGAAGGCGTTCGACCCGCCTACCAGCTTGGTGACTTCGATCTCCGCCCGCCTCGCGCCGATCTCGAGCCGGATGGTGTTGCCGACGACCGCGAGTACGCCGATCCCCAGCAGCAGCGCGGCGAGGAGCAGCAGCCGGCGCAGCACTTCCAGTATGGCGTTGAAGCGCATCACCCACTCGGAGTCGACCTGCACCAGTTCCACTTCCGGCCAGGCGGTGAAATAGCTGCGTAATGCCTCCAGCGCCGGCGCGGAACTGTTCTCAGCCCGTGGCCGCACGTGCAGCACGTGTGGCAAGGGGTTCTCCTTGAGCGCCACGATCGCATCGCCGAACCCGGAGTAGGTCTTGAAATCCTCGAGTCCCTTGTCTGCCGGAATGAGCGTCACCGAGGCGACCTCGTGACGCCGCTGCGCCGCCTGCGCGAGCTGCTGGGCTTTCACGAGTGGCACGTCGGTCTTCAGGAAGACCGACAGATCGACGGCATTGGCGAAGTTGCCGGTCGCGGCCTGCGCGTTGGTCACGAACAGCCGCAGCGCGGTCGGCAGCGCGAGCGCGAGTGCGATCACCAGCAGGGTGAGTAAGGTCGCGAGCGGACTGCGGGCGAGGCGGCCGAGCGAGCCCAGCAGTGCCTGCAGATGACGGCCTCCGGCGACTGCGACGCTCATCGGTACGCGAGCACCGAGGGCAACGGGTCGGCCGCATCGCCCTGCACGTGTCCGTCCTCGAGCACGATGACGCGCTGAGCAAATTCGTGTACCAGGTGATGGTCGTGGCTGGCAATCACCACGGTCACCCCGACGTCCTGGAAGCGGCGGAAGAGGCGCATGACCTCGAGCGAGAGATCGGGGTCGAGATTGCCCGTGGGCTCATCGGCGATCAGCAGTGGAGGCTTGCTGACCACCGCGCGCGCGATACCTACCCGCTGCTGCTCCCCAACGGAAAGCTCGAGCGGCAGTGCCTGCTCCTTGCCGAGCAGGCCCACCTGGTCGAGCGCCGCGCGCACGCGCCGGTCGATCTCCTTCAGCGGGGTCGCCGCCACGGCGAGCGGCAGCGCCACGTTGTCGTACACCGGCCGGTCGGCGAGCAGCTTGTGATCCTGGAAGACCACACCGATGCGGCGGCGGAATGCGGCGATATGCCGCGCCTTCAGCGACTGCGTATTGCGGCCGCCGACCAGCACCGCGCCGCGCGTCGGCCGCTCGAGCAGGGCGATGAGCTTCAGTACGGTGCTCTTGCCGGCGCCCGAGCGCCCGGTGAGGAACATCATCTCCCCGGTGTGCACGCTGAAGCTGACGTTGCTGAGCGCGTCGCGCCCGTTCGGATAGCGTTTGCTCACCCGGTCGAAGGTGATCATGCGGCGCCCGCCTCGCTGCCGGCACGCTCCGCTCCCTCGGTGAGCGCGGTCGCGAACGCGGTCGCGTCGAACTCACCGAAATCCTCGGGAGCCTCACCGACGCCGATGTAACGAATAGGAATCTTAAGCTCGTTGGCGATCGCGATGACGATGCCTCCCCTGGCGGTGCCGTCGAGCTTGGTGAGCACGAGTCCCGTGACCCCCACCGCCTGATGGAACTGGCGCGCCTGTACGAGGGCGTTCTGGCCCTGGTTGGCATCGAGCACCAGCAGCACCTCATGCGGCGCGCTCGGATCGAAGCGCTGGATCACGCGCTTCACCTTCTTCAATTCCTCCATGAGGTGCGACTGGCTGTGCAGCCGGCCGGCGGTGTCGGCGAGCACCACTGAGCTGCCGCGCGCACGCGCGGCGGCCAGCGCATCGAAGACCACGGCGCCCGGGTCAGCGCCGGGAAGCTGGGCGGCGAAATCCGCTCCGGTGCGTTCTGCCCACACTTTGAGCTGCTCGATTGCCGCGGCACGAAAGGTGTCACCGGCCGCGAGCAGCACCGGGTGGCCCTCGGTAGCGCAGCGCCGCGCGAGCTTGCCGATGGTGGTGGTCTTGCCCGAGCCGTTCACGCCGACCACCAGGATCACGAAGGGCCGATGCGTGCCGTCGATCCGCAGCGGCAAGGCGACCGGCGTCAGTATCTCCACGATGGCCTCGCGCAGCGCTGTGATCAGCGCGCGGACGTCGCTCAGCTCGCGCCGCGCCACGCGCCGGCGCAGCCCCTCGAGGATCCGCTCGGTGGCCTCGACCCCGACATCGGCCGTGATGAGGCGGGTCTCGAGCTCCTCCAATATCGCCGCGTCGATCTGCCGTCCGCGCAGCAGGTCGCCGAGATCGCGGGTGAGAAAGGAATCGCCCCGATTGAGCCGGGCGCGCAGCCGGCGCAGGAAGCCGGGGCGATCTTCGGCGGGGGCTGCTGGGTTTTCGGGAGCACGGCGGAACATGGCTCGTGCATTGTACCGGGCACGGCTCGCTCAGCCGACGCGGGCGCGATCCTGCCCTCGCAAGCGCGCCCGCACGAGCGGCGAGCACCTCTACTGGACGACTGCCGGGTTCGCGATGACGAGCGAGGTGCCGGGCGTGGTGCCGGGAATTCCCGCAGCGGGGATGGGCTGACCTGTGAAGCTGATCGCCTCCAGCTGCATCTCCTGCGTGACAGCGGGATCCACTCGCGGATCGACGAAGGACCCATGGACGCCGGCCGTGAAGTTCACGAAGGCATGCAGGGCCGGTCCGGCCGCGCCCGGAGGATGAGCCTGCGTGAAACCGCCGGCCGCGATGATTCGCGCGGTTGCGTCATTCGGCACCACCTGGTCGGTACACCCGGTGGGTGGCGGAGAGTTTGCATTGCACCCGGCGGGCTGCGGCGTGCTGCCGACGACCTGAATGAGATGGATCGGATGGGTCGCTGCCGCTGCAGCGATGAAGTTCCAGGGGTCGCCCGAGTCGAGCACCGTCTGCACGTCGCGCGCGTACTGCGCGAAGGGTGTCGTACCCGGGGTGAGCAGCCCGTTGCTTTGCTGCT
The DNA here is from genome assembly GCA_019242385.1 of Gammaproteobacteria bacterium. GTDB lineage: Bacteria > Pseudomonadota > Gammaproteobacteria > Steroidobacterales > Steroidobacteraceae > 13-2-20CM-66-19. The sequence continues at coordinate 3,936 of JAFAVO010000020.1, forward strand.
CCAGCTGCGCAATCGCAGGCGGACCGAAGGTCGGCGACTCGAGCCCAAGGTAAGCCCACTTGCCGCCCGGATTGGCGAGCGTGACGCTCAGCACCGGGGGCACGGGCAACAAGGAGATCGCAGCGAGAAAGCCCGGGCCGATGATCGCGCCCTGCGAATGGCCGATGTAATGGACCTTCGTGGCATCGATGTACGGTGCCATCGCGGGTGCGGGCAGGGTGATCGTCGCGACCGACTCCGCGACCGTGACCAGGTCGACCGAGGACTGGCGAAAATTGTCCCTGAGCGTCAAGGGGCTGCCGAGCGCGACGTAGTGTGAGCCGCTAGTGTCGATCGCCTTGCCGCCACTGAGCGTGGTCAGATCGAAAGTCCGCTCGATCGAACCGGTCGCAGGCAGCCCGAGGCCGGTGTAGAGCGGATTCGTGCTGCTCGCATACAGCGGCGCGCAGAACGGTGAGGTGGTGAAGGGCGGCGTACAACCATGCAGGGGCATGTCGATCGCTATCCCCACCAGTCCGCCGAGCGCCAGCGAATCGCCCACCAGGATCAGGTTGGTGCGATCGGCGGTCAACCCGTGCTGGAAGATCACGATCGGCCAGCCGGAGGCGGGTTTCGGCATGCCCGAGTTGGCATTGGGCACGGTCATCAGCACGGGTACCTGCAGCGCTTTGACCGTTGGAACCGGAAACGGGTTGAAGCGCGTCGTGAAGGTGCTGGTCTTGTCGGGGGCCGTTGCTGCTGCCGCATGCCAATACTCGGTATCCGGGGCCGTCGGATCCGCCGCGGGAGTCGCCAGGTAGTACGGCAGCGTCATAACACCGACGTACACGTCGGCGAGACCCAACCCTCCGAAGGTCTTCGTAGTCATCGGCACATTCGGGGCCGTGAAGGCCTGGTTCACCTTGATCGGTTGCGGAGTCGCTTCCGCCGCGGCGGCCACGAGCGTATCCAGGGTCGACTGGGTGGAGAAGCTGAAGGACTCGACGACGGTCGCGGGGTTGACGCCCAGCAGCGCCTGCGCCAGCGCCAGATGGGCGCCGCTGAGCTGGCAGAGCGCATTCAAGGTGGGGTCGGTGATGGTGGGACAGGTCGGTCCCGACGCAAGGGCAGTCTGGAAGTTGGCATAGTCCGTATCCGGGACCGCCGGGGCACCGCCGACCGTAATGGCTTTGGTCAGCAGCACCATGTAAGCCTCACCCAGCCCGCCGTTTGCCGCCTGGCATGGCGAGTTAGGTGGCGGCGGCAGGCAGGTGCTCGCAGCGAGGGGCTTGAGCGGTGTTATCTCGAGGGTGCCGGGATCGTCGGCTGCCGCCGCAACCATGTAGTCGGCCCCGGTGCAGGCGCCGCCCTGAACGCAGCCTACCAGCGGAACGA
>JAFAVO010000134.1 GCA_019242385.1 Gammaproteobacteria bacterium
GACCTGTTCATCGACGCCACAGTGCCCGCACCGCCCGGTGTGCAGGTGGAGTTCATGCGATGAACCGCCGTATCGTCCTCGCCCGCCGGCCACAGGGCGCGCCCGTGTCGGAGGACTTCCATCTCGAGACTCATCCGATCCCCGCTGCCGCGCCCGGCACCGTGTTGCTGCGCACCCTCTACCTCTCGCTCGACCCGTATATGCGCGGGCGGATGAATGAAGGTCCCTCCTATGCCCCTCCGGTAGCGATCGGGGCGGTCATGACGGGACAGACGGTGAGTAGGGTCGAAGCCTCCGGGATCGAGAGCTTCAAGACCGGGGAGCTCGTCCTCGCGAATGTCGGCTGGCAGGACTTCGGCACCTCCGATGGACGCGATCTGCTCAAGATCGACGCCCGGCTCGGGCATCCCTCGTACGCCCTCGGGGTGCTCGGCATGCCCGGCCTCACCGCCTACGTGGGCCTTCTCGACATCGGCCAACCCCAGCCCGGCGAGACGGTCGTCGTGGGGGCGGCAACCGGTGCCGTGGGCTCGGTGGTCGGCCAGATTGCGAAGATCAAGGGCTGTCGTGTGGTCGGAGTTGCCGGCGGGACGGACAAGTGCACCTACGCGCGCGAGCAGCTCGGCTTCGATGAATGTCTCGATCATCACACGCCGGAGCTGCCGCAGCGTCTCGCCGCGGCCTGTCCCAAAGGGATCGATGTGTACTTCGAGAGTGTGGGCGGCGCGGTGCTCTATGCGGTCATCCCGCTGCTCAATGTCGGCGCGCGCGTGCCACTTTGCGGCCTCATCTCCTGGTACAACCTTGCGAAGCTGCCCACCGGTGTCGATCGCACTCCGCAGCTGCTGCTGATGGCCTTGCGCCAGCGCGTGAAGATCCAGGGCTTCATCATCTTCGACCATTACCGGCGCATGAGTGCTTTCCGCGAGGACATGAGCGCCTGGCTGCGCGAAGGCCGGGTGAAGTACCGCGAGGAAGTGATCGAGGGACTGGAGAGCGCTCCGCGCGGGCTCATCGGGCTGCTGCAGGGCGAGAACTTCGGCAAGCTCATCGTGCGTGTCGCGAAGGACTGACGTGACTGCCAGCACTGCGCGCGTCCCGGTGTCGTGGGTGTTCGATGTGATCTCGCCCTTCGCCTACCTCGCGCTGCCGCGGCTGCGGGACCTGCCCGCGCACGTCGAGCTGCAGGTCGTGCCGGTGCTGCTCGCGGCACTCCTCGATCATTTCGGCCAGCGCGGCCCCGCGGAAATCCCCTCCAAGCGGCGTTTCACCTACCGTTTCGTGCTGTGGCGCGCACGCAGGCTGGGTCTGCCGCTGCGCATGCCGCCCGCGCATCCCTTCAATCCGCTTGCGGCGTTGCGCCTGGTCATCGCCGCGGGCAGCGACCTGCGCGCCGCCGGCACGGTGCTGCAGGCGGTGTTCGGCGAGGGGCGCGATGCGACCGATCCGGCGGTGATCGCCGAGCTCGCGGAGCAGCTTGGTGTGAGAGATCCAGAGCACGCGCTCGCCGATCCGGCGGTGAAGCAGCGGCTGCGGGACAACACGCTCTGGGCGAGCGCGCGCGGGGTGTTCGGTGTGCCAACACTCGTGATCGGTGAGGAGCTCTTCTGGGGGCAGGATGCCTTCGACATGGCGCTCGATTACCTGGCGCGGCCGCAGAGCTTCGCAGACGCGGAGATGTGCCGGATCGACTCACTTCCCATCGCCGCGGCCCGCGCAGCCGGGAAGTAGAGCCCGCGTCAGGCGCCGGCGGCGCGTGGAGCGGCGCCGGCAACAGCCGCCCAGGCGTGCAACAGCTGCAACTGCAGTCGCAGCTGCGCCACCTGCTTCGGTGCTGGCCAGTCGCCCGGATTCGCGACCGCGCTCGCGGTGAGACCGTTGATGAAGGTCATGAGCGAGCACAGCACCTGCTCACGCGTTGCCGCCGGCCAGTAGGACCACTCCCTCCAGGACACATCGAGACAACGCTCGAACAGCCGCTGGTACTCGCGGTGCACCCAGGCGTTGATGCGCTTCAGGCGCCGGTCGGCGCTCACCTGCCCCCAGAAGCTGATCCAGAATGCGCACTCGCTGTGCCGCTGCGCATCGATCGGCAGCGCCTCGAGCAACAGCTCCAGCAGCTCGGGCCGGCCCGCAGCCGCGGCGGGTCGGCTGAGACGCTCGTCGATGCGGCGCAATATCAGGCGCAGCGCGGCGACGATGATCTCCTGCTTGCTGTCGAAATAGTGCGCGAGCATGCCGGTGGTGTAGCCGGCCGCGCGGGCGATGCGCACCATGCTCGCGCCCTCGAAGCCGTGCGCGGCGACTACGCGGCACGCAACGAGCGCGATCTCATCGCGGCGTTGGGCGTGATCGACGATTTTCGGCATACAGGGGTTCCAGGCCCACATCCGCTGCGGTCGCGCGCCGCCTTTCCTGCTCGAGGTCGATGGAGCGGCAGGCGAGCAGGTAGACGCCGGCCGCGACCGGCAGTCCCACCAGCATGGCGATGTCGGCGCCACCGAGCGCGCGCGCCACGGGGCCCGTATACGGCGTCGTACTGAAGAAGGGGATCATGGCGATGAACCCGGCAACGTAGGCACTCAACCCGCGCCAGTTCCAGCGCCCATACATGCCGAGCGGATTGAAAATCTCACGGATGGAGTAATGCCCGCGCCGCACCCAGTAGAAGTCCACCAGGTTGATCGCGGTCCATGGCGTGAACAGGTACAGCAGGATCGCGAGCAGGTCCTCGAAACGATTGACGAAATCGCTCGATGAGCTCACCGCGATGATGCAGCTCGCCAGGAAGGCCAGGAGCAGGCTGGCGAGGCGCTTGCCGACGGTGCAGCGCAGCGGCCGGATGGTATCTGCGACGCTCAGCAGCGTGAGCGATGCCCCGTAGAAATTGAGCGAGGAGATGGTGATCAGGCCGAGCAGCGCAGCCAGCAGCAGCACCTTGCCGAGACCCGGGGTCAGCAGGTCCGCCGCGTGCTCCATGGCGGCCGCCACATCGAGCTTCGGTGCTGCGGCGGCCGCCACCGTGCCTACCAGCATCATCCAGGCGCCGCCCACGAAGGCGCCCAGGTAGGTCCACCAGAACGATTCGCGCACGCCGACCTCCCGCGGCAGGTAGCGCGAGTAGTCGGAGACGTAGATCGACCAGGAGAGCTGGTAGGACGCGGCCGCAAAGAGCTGCGCGAGGAACGGCACGGCGCGGAACCCATCGGGCTGCCACTGGGATGGCGGCAGGCGCAGCACGAAGAGCGCGCCAATGGAGAACACCGTGAGGATTACGATCATGAGGTACGCGAGGCCCCGCTGCGCCAGGTGGATCTTGTCGTAGCCCACCACCGCGAGTGCGAGCGCCACCATCGCGAACACCACCTGCGCGGAAGCGGAGCTCGCCGGCACGGCCGGCACCAGCTGGTGCAGCGCTTGTGCGGCGAGCACCTGGTTGAAGGCGTTGTAGCCAATGTAGGCGACGAGGGCGACACCCCAGACCAGCAGCGCGCCCGTGTACCCGAACTGAGGCCGGGACTGGATCATCTGCGGCAGCCCGAGCTGCGGACCCTGGGTCGAGTGGAACGCCATGAAGAAGGTGCCGAGGAGACACCCGAGGATCACCGCGATCGAGGTCCAGAGCAGATTGCCGCCGAGGGTGATGCCGAGCACCCCCACGGCGAGTGTGGCCAGATGCGCGTCCCCCGAGAACCACACCGGCCACAGGTGCCAGACCTTGCCGTGGCGCTCGGCGAGCGGCACGTAGTCGATCGAGCGCGTTTCGATGAACGTGCCGTTTCCCATCGGTTGCTCCGGAGCGCGGCTAGCCCGGGCGCGGCACGACCTCGTACCCCGGCGCCTTCGGCTCCTCATCGGCGAGCTGCGCCGGGAAGCCGCCGGCGAGGACCTGCACCCCGCAGGCCTCCTCCAGGCGGCGGATGATGTTCGGCGAGAGCTCACGGCCGCCGTAGCGGCGCGCGCCGTCGCGGAAGATGTCGAGCACCAGTGGAGAGAGCTCGAGCGGCACGCCGAGCTCGCGGGCCAGCGCATCGAAGAGACCGACGTCCTTGATCACGAGGTCCATGGTGAAGTTGATGTCGCGACTGCCATTGAGAATCACCTGGGACTCGGTCTCGTGCACGAAGGAGTTGCCCGAGGAGATGCGGATCGCCTCGTAGGCGGTGCTCAGATCGAGCCCGGCGACGCGCGCGACGGTAAGGGCCTCCGCCAGGGCCGCGAGGTGCACGGTGCACAGGTAGTTGGTGAGCACCTTCAGCTGCGAGGCGGTCCCGAGCGCACCGGTGTGCAGGATGCGCTGGCCGAGAATCGCCAGCACCGGGAGCGCGCGCTCGAAGGCGGCACGGCTGCCACCCACGAAGATGGAGATGTTGCCGCTCGCCGCGCGGTGACAGCCGCCCGACACCGGGCACTCGAGTGCGGCACCGCCGCGCTCGGCGACGCGGGCGGCGAGGCGCTGCACTTCGCGATGGTCGGTCGTGCTCATCTCGAGCCACAGCGCGCCGGATGGGAGTCCGGCGAGCACGCCGTCGGCTTCCTCCATGACCGCGGCGCAAACCGCGGGGGAGGGCAGGCAGGTGATGACGATATCCACGGCGGCAGCAAGTGCACGGGGCGAAGCCGCCGCGCGGGCACCCTGCGCCACGAGCGCCGCGGCGCGCTCGGGGTCGATGTCCCGCACCGTCAGGTCGCTTCCGTGACGCAGCAGATTGCCGGCGAGCTGACTGCCGACGTTACCAAGTCCGATGAAGCCGATCCGCAGGTCTGTCACGCCCTCACCCGGCACGCCGGTTGTCCCAGTACTGCTCCATGCGGCGGCGCATGGACTCATCGGGCAGCCGCCCACGGCCGGCTCCCTGGTTATCGATCAGATGGCTGAGTTGAGTCGAGCCGGGTATGGCGCAGGTGACCGCCGGATGTGAGATGACATACTTGAGAAAGAACTGGGCCCAGCTGTGCACATCCATGTCCGCCGCCCAGGGTGGCAGGGCGCGGCCGGCGACCTCACGGAAGAGCGAGGAGCGGCCGAACGGAAGATTGATGAGCACTGCGACCTTGCGCTCCGCTGCCAGCGGCAGAAGGGTCGCAGCGGCGTCGCGATTGTCGATGGAGTAGTCGACCTGGACGAAATCGAGCGGATGCGCCCGCAGGGTCGCGATCATCTCGGGGTGCTGACTCACTCTGGAAGTGGTCACTCCGATGTAGCGGATCTTCTTGTCCGCCTTCCAGCGCTGCATGGCCGGGAGGATCGCGGCGACGCCGCTCAGGTTGTGCACCTGGAGAAGATCGACGTGGTCGGTCCTGAGCAGCTCGAGCGAGCGCGCAAAGCTTTGCTCGCCGCCGGACGCGACCAGCTTGGTGGCAATGAACATGTGTGCCCGTGTCCCAAGCCGCGCGAGAGATTCCCCGATGAGCGCCTCGCTGTCACCGTAGGCCGCCGCGGTGTCGATGACGGTGCCGCCGAGCTCCGCGAAGCGGCCGAGCTCTGCGCGAATCTCCTCGCGGGCGGATTCGCGGAAAGCATCGGTGCCGATGCCGATGGCCGGCAGCCGCTCACCGCTGACCGGGATGGGGCGGGTGATCAGCGCAAGCGCGCCGGCGCCCGACGGTTGCGCCGGCACGAGCCGCGGCAGCAGCGCGCCGACACCGGCCGCCACGACCGCCGCCATGAAACTCCGTCGTCCGGTGACGCCCGCGCCATTACGAAGCATGAGCGGAGTATAGCCGGGCGGCCGCGCCGGCCTTCACAGGCCACCCGGGCGCGCCGTGCGCGCCGCGGGCGCGCGCGGCGTGAGCCATGTGCCCAGCTGCCACACGGCCTGGAAGGCGAGCCACACTACCAGGGCGAAAAGGAGTGCAAACGCGATGCCCTCCGCGGAGAGTGCGAAGGTCGGCACCCAGTCGTGCAACGTGGCGCGCAGCAGACCCGCATCGGCGTGCTGCGTCAGATAGGCGGCCTGGTGAAACAGACTGCCCTGCAGTGCCTCCACCGCGCTCTGCAGCTGCTGCACGGTGTTGACCAGGGCGCGGATGATGGCGCCCTCCGCCTGAAATTTCGGGTCGGTGCTCTGGAGGTGATAGCGGATCAGCTGCTCGATGTCCCCCTGGTAGTATTGCTCCGCCAGGCGCTGCCAGGGTGCGAGATCGAGCTGCGCCTGGTCGAGCCGGCCGCCCAGGCGCTGCCGGTACTGCGCGATGAAGCCTGGTATGAGACCGCCTGCGACCACGGCACAGATCAGTAACAATCGGTCGAGCAATCCGCGCACGAATGACATCGCTGGACCCCGGGTCAGTGCGCCCGGTAGCTTGCATGCGCGCGCGAGGCCTGCCAACTGGGAAGCGGGGCCAGCGCACAGTTCCCGGCCGGCGCACGAGAACTGCGTCACGCCGGCGTATGTTGCGCTGGCCGGGCCGGTGATTTGGCTTAAATTTATCGTTTCGGCACCTATGGGAAGCGCGTCCTGAGGCCATGATCCGCCGCAGCCGGCTACAAGAACAACCCGAGGCAGACCCAGACGCCGTACCCGGACAGGAACCTGACTCCGGCGCGGCGCCGCGCTGGGTCGATCGGCTGTTCATCGCGCTCGTCATCTACGCGGGCACCATGACCGCCTGGATGCTGAGTGGCATCGGCGGCCCTACGGTCACGCACTACCTTGGGTTGGTCTCCGATCTGCCAGCCGCCGTGGTCAGCACCACGATCGCCGCCGCCACGGCGCGCTACTGCCCGCGCGGTGCACTGCGCAGCGCCTGGATCGCGCTTGCCACCGCGCAGGGCTTGTACATCATCGGCACGGCCATCGGGGTGAGCTCCTGGCTGCAGGGGCAGGATCCCTTCCCGGGGCCCGCCGACATCTTTTATTGCGCCTTCTACCCGGCGCTCGCCGCGGCATCGCTCGCGCTCATCCGCGCCTACGCGGTGCGCGTCGCGTGGGTGCAGCTGGCGCTCGATGCGACCATCTTCGTCGTAGGATTCGGCGCGTTCTTCTGGTTCCTGGTGCTCCGGCCGGTCGCCGCGGGGCCCGGAGTGGACCTGATCAAGCAGGCGCTCAGTGTCGCCTACCTGGGCCTCGACTGCGTGCTGCTGCTCATGCTCGGGGTGCTGCTCATCACCAGCACCGGACCTGCCGGCGGGCGGCGCGTGCCGGCGTTGCTGTTGAGCGGGTTCGCCGCTACCTTCCTCGCCGACATCATCTGGTCGCTCGCCAAGGTCCGCGGCTACTACCTGTCGGGCGGATTCCAGGACGTGCTGTACCTGCTCTGTTACGTGCCGCTGGCGGCCGCCGGACGCGAGCAGATGCAGGCGCTGTCGGCGCCCGCGCGCGCCACCTCGCCGCGCTCGGATGTGTTCGCGCGCTCGCTTCCGTACGCCGCCATGCTCGCCGCATTCCTCGTGCTCGCCTACCTGGCGCGCGGCGAAGTCGCGCGGCCCGCGACCTTCATGACGATGGTCGTGTTCTCCCTCACGCTGCTGTTCATGGTGCGCCAGAGTGTTGCCTGGCGCGGCGCGGCGCTGGTGCGCGAGCGGCAGGCGGCGCGCCTCGTCGAGGACCGCTATGCCTCGCTCATTGCCAACGCCGCCGATGTCATCATGATCGTGGCCGCAGATGGCACGCTGCGCTTCGCCTCACCCGCGGCCGAGCGCACCCTCGGATTGACGCCCGAGCTCATCCTCGGACAGAGCCTGGCGGAGCTGTGGTCGGGGGAGGATACCGAGAAGCTGCGGAAGTTCCTCGCCGAGGTGGCCGCGAGCGCCTCCGGTACGGTGGGCCCGGTGGAGCTGCGGCTCGAGCGGGGATCGAGGCGCTGCGTGCTCGAGAGCGTCGGCAGCAACCTCACCCGCGACCCGGCGGTGCAGGGCCTGGCGCTCAATTTCCGTGACATCAGCGAGCGCAAGGCACTCGAGGAGCAGCTGCGCCAGCTCGCCTTCCATGACTCGCTCACGCTGCTGGCCAATCGCAACCTGTTCCGCGATCGGGTGCAGCACGCGCTCGCGCTCGCCCACCGCGGCCGCAGCAGCGTGGTGGTCATGTTCCTCGACCTCGACAACTTCAAGAACATCAACGATTCGCTCGGGCACGACGCGGGTGACCGCTTGCTGCAGGCGGTCGCGCAGCGCATCGTCAAGACGACGCGCTCCTCGGACACGGTCGCCCGGCTCGGGGGCGATGAGTTTGCCGTGTTGGTGGAAGGCATCGCCTCGCCGCGCGACGTCGAGCGTCTCGCGGATGCCCTGATCGACACCCTCAACCTGCCCTTCGCGCTCGAGGGCATCGAGGTGCGGGTCACCGCCAGCATCGGCGTGGCGCTGTCTGCGGCGGAGGGTGGTGCCGAGACACTGCTCAGCAATGCCGACATCGCCATGTATCACGCCAAGGCTGCCGGCAAGAACCGCCACGTCACCTTCCAGCCGCAGATGCAGGACATGCTGCAGGAGCGGTTGCGGCTGGAGGCGGATATCGGCCGCGCGCTGGCGCAGGAGGAGTTCTTCCTCGAGTACCAGCCGATCGTCGACCTGGCGACCGGGAGTCT
>JAFAVO010000182.1 GCA_019242385.1 Gammaproteobacteria bacterium
ACGCGCGAGCCCTATCGCATGTTCACGAGCCGCGCCGAGTACCGCCTGCTGCTGCGCGAGGACAACGCGGATGCGCGGCTGACCCCGATGGGCCGTGAGCTCGGGCTCATCACCGATGAGCGTTGGGAGCTCTTCCTGGCGAAGCAGCGTGCCTGCAGCGAGGAGACCGCGCGGCTCGCAGCGCTGCGGCTCAACCCCGCGAGTGTCCCGGCCGCCTGGGCGGAGCGGGTGCTGCGCGGGCCGCTTGCGCACGAGACCACGGCGCTCGAGCTGCTGAAGCGCCCGGAGGTCACCTACGGCGCGCTCCTCGAGGTCACGGGCGGCGCCAGTCTCGACGCACTCGATGACCGGCTGCCGCCGCAGGTCTGCACGCAAATCGAGGTGCAGGCGCGTTACGCCGGCTACATCGAGCGTGCGCGCGAGGAGATCGAGCGCGCCCGGCGCAGCGAGGAGACCGCTCTCCCTCCAGACCTCGACTACAGCCGTCTCGCCGGGCTCTCGCACGAGGTGCGGCAGCGGCTCGCCGAGATGCGTCCGGCTACCCTCGGCCAGGCCGCGCGCATCGCGGGGGTCACCCCCGCGGCGGTCTCCATCCTGCTGGTGCACCTGAAGAAGCGAGCGCTCGGCTCGCCCTCCAAGGTCGCATGAGCCCTTTCCTGCAGCAGCTCGAGCGCGCCTGGGAAAAGAACGACTCGCTGGTGTGTGTCGGCCTCGACCCGGAGATCGAGCGCTTTCCGGCCCACATCCGCGACGCACCGTCGCCCATCTTCCAGTTCAACCGCAGCATCATCGATGCCACCGCCGGGCTGGTCTGCGCCTACAAGCCCCAGTTCGCCCACTACGCCGCGTACGAGGCGGAGGACCAGCTGGAGCGGACCATCGAGTACATCCACCGTGCCCACCCGGGCCTGCCGGTGATCCTCGATGCCAAGCGCGGCGACATCGGCAACACCGCGGAGCGCTACGCCATCGAGGCATTCGAGCGCTACGGCGCCGATGCGGTCACGGTGAACCCGTACCTGGGGGGAGATTCCCTCGAGCCGTTCCTGCGGCATGCCGGGCGCGGGGTAGCGGTTCTGTGCCGCACCTCGAACCCGGGCGCGGTCGACCTGCAGGATCTCGAGGTCGGGGGACGCCCGCTCTACCAGGCCGTCGCCGAGCTCGCCGCGCGGCGCTGGAACTCCCGTGGCAACTGCCTGCTCGTGGTCGGCGCCACCTACCCGAGGGAGCTCGCACAGGTGCGCGCGCTGGTCGGCGACATGCCGCTTCTCGTCCCGGGCATCGGCGCCCAGGGTGGGGACGTGGAGCAGGTGGTCGCGAGCGGCTGCACGGCGGCGGGTACCGGGCTCATCATCAGCTCCTCGCGCGCGATCCTGTACGCCTCGCCGGGTGAGGACTTCGCACAGGCCGCGCGCGCCGCCACGGCAGGTCTGCGCGAGAAGATCAACGCCGCCCGGCGCAGCCGCCCGACATGAGGCGCGGGTTTCTTGCCGCGCTCGGCCTCGCCGGGCTGCTGCTGGCCTCGTGCTCGGGCTCACCGGAGGCGGCGAGCGGCGCCATCCTGGTCCGCGGCGGCGGTCCGGAGCCTGATTCCCTCGATCCGCAGAAGGCGCGTGGGTTCGAGGCGCAGAGCATCCTGCGGGACCTGTGCGAGGGACTCACCACGCTCGACCAGCACGGGCGCGTCGCGCCGGGCGCGGCGCGCGCGTGGAACACGAGCCTCGATGGGCTCACCTACACCTTCGACCTGCGCCGCGAGGCTGCATGGTCGAACGGTGACCGGGTAGTGGCCGCCGACTTCGTCGCGGCGCTCAGAAGGCTGGTCGATCCCGCGACCGGCTCGGGCTATGCGCAGTACATCGACGTGGTCGCCAACGCCGCGGAGATCGTCACCGGCCACAAGAGTGCCGGGGAGCTCGGCGTGGCGGCACCCGATGACTCGACGGTGGTCATTACGCTCGCGACTCCGGCGCCCTATTTCCCCACACTGCTCTCCCACCCCGCCACCTGTCCGGTACACCGTGCGACCCTGCAGCGCGAGCCGCTGGCACTCACCCGCCCGGGCACGATGGTCAGCAACGGCGCCTTCGTGCTCAAGGAATGGGTCCCCGGCGCCTACATCCTGGCAACCCGCAACCACCATTACTGGAACGATCAGGCGACACGGCTGGAGGGAGTCCGTTATCTCCTGATCAGCGATGAGAACGCCGAGCTGGCGCGCTACCGCGGTGGCGAGCTGCAGGTCACCTACACCGTGCCCCGCGGCCAGTTCGACTGGATCAGGGCCCATCTCGCCGATGACCTGCACATCTCGCCGCAGCTCAGCACCTATTACTACGGCTTCAACCTCCGCCGCTATCCATTCAAGGACCAGCCGAAGCTGCGGCGCGCGCTGTCACTGGTGATCGATCGCGACAAGCTCACGCGGCTGGTGCTGCGGGTGGGCGAGCTGCCGGCCTACGGCTGGGTGCCACCCGGGGTCGCTCACTACACCTCGCAGTCGCTCGAGTACGCCGAGCTGCCGATGGCAGCGCGCATCGCTGAGGCGCAGCGGCTGTACCAGGAGGTGGGCTACTCGCGCGAGAAACCGCTGCGCTTCGAGCTGCGCTACAACGCCGGCGAGGTGCACACCAAGCTCGCAGTCGCGATCGCTTCGATGTGGAAGGAGGCACTCGGGGCGGATGTGCGCCTGACTCAGGTGGAGTTCAAATCGCTGCTGCAGGACATCGACCGGGGCGATGTGGAGGTGTTCCGCTCGAGCTGGGTGGGCGACTACAACGATGCCTACAGTTTCGCCCAGGTCCTGAAAACCGACTTCGGCGTGAACCTGCCGCGCTACAGCAGTCCGCGCTACGACGCGTTGCTCGGCAGCGCGGCGCGGCAGCAGGATCCGCTCGCGCGCAGTGCGCTGCTGGAGGAGGCCGAGCGGGTGATGCTCGCCGATCACCCGCTGGTGCCGCTTTATTTCTACGTCAACAAGCACCTCGTGAAGCCCGAGGTCCTCGGCTGGTACGACAATGTGATGAACGTCGTCTACAGCCGCGACCTGGCACTCGCCCGTCGCTGAATCAGACGCGGCGCGCGCTCACCGCCAGCCCACGCCCGACTGCGCGGGCGAAGCGCGTGATGATCTCCTCGAGCTCGGCATCGCTCGCAATGAAGGGCGGGGCGAGCAGCACGATGTCACCCTCGATGCCATCGACGTTGCCACCGGCGGCGTAGCAGATGAGCCCGTCCTCGAACGCGCACTGGCCGATGGTCTCGGCGAGCGCACGCTCGGCGGGAAAGGGCGCCCGCGTGTCGCGATCCGCGACCAGCTCGACCCCGATGAGGAAGCCGCGGCCACGCACGTCGCCGACCGCCTGGTAGGGGGCAAGCGCGCTGCGCAGCGCCGGCTGCAACTTCGCTCCGGCGGTGCGCACCCGCTCGAGGAGGCCATCGCGCGCAATGATGCGTTGCACGGCCACCCCGGCAGCGCACGCGGCGGTGTGGGCGCTGAAGGTGTGTCCGGTGAGCGGACCACCGTCGGCCGCCTCGAGCGCGGCCGCGATCTCGCGTGAGAAGATCGTCGCACCGAGGGGCAGGTAGCCGCCC
>JAFAVO010000021.1 GCA_019242385.1 Gammaproteobacteria bacterium
GCTTGCGCCCCGCGAAGTCCTCGAGCTCGGCGAACTCCGCCTGCGCAGCACCACGCGCCGCCGCGGCCAGCTCGTGCAGGAACCTCAGCACCTCATCCACGCTGTGGGCCATACGGGTGGCCAGGACGTACTGTGCGTAGTTCGGACTATCGAGCAGCCGTGCAACCTCGTGGCGCCTGCGCAGGATCTCCTCCATCACCGTCGAGTTGTCCCAACGGCCGGCCATCGGGCCGCGGTCGGAGGCCCGGGTCGTCCAGGCCTCATAGAACGCGCGCCGCAGCTCGGGTGACTCGGCATCGGTCACCACCGCTACGTAGGTCGGTTGATCGAGGCGCAGGATCCAGCCGGGAGCCTGCTGCTCGAGCGCACGGCTGCGCGCCTGCTCGATGAGCATCTCGTTGAGGCCGCGCAGCTCATCGCGGTCGGTGACCGGATGCGTCCAGGCATTGGTGGCATCGAGCACGTGCTCTTCGAACCGTGCCTGCAGCTGGGCGAGCTCGAGCATCGCCGTCTTGAAGCGCTCCTTACGCTCAGCCGGCAGGCCCACCCCGGCGAGGCGAAAGTCGCGCACCGCGTGCTCGATGAGCTGTCGCTGCACGGGACCGAGCCCGGCGCCTTCGCGCTCCGCGATGGTGCGATAGGCTCGGTAGAGCGGCTCGCTCTGCGCCAGGTCCGTCTGGTAAGCCGACAACAGCGGCAGGCAGGCGTTGTAGCCCGCGCGCAGCGCCTCGGAGTTCAACACGGCATTCAAATGGCTCACGGGCGACCAGGTGCGGGAGGTCCGGTGGTGCAGCTCCTCGAGCGGCTCGACGACGCTGGCGAAGGTGGGCGCGGGGAGTGAGGCAAGCTCGCCTATCCGGGCGCGATTGTCGTTCAACACCTGCCGCACCGCCGGCTCGACGTGCTCCGGACGGATGCACATGAACTGCGGCAGGGATTCCTGGTGAAGTAAGGGATTGTCCATGCAGCCATTGTAGCGGCCCTCATACGCAGTGCGCGTCTTGGATAACATGGAGAGCGCAGGGGAGGAGCGAGGTTGTCATGGTGGAAGACTACGACCTGGTGGTGATCGGCGGCGGCAGCGGTGGACTCGCCGCAGCACAGCGCGCCGCGGAATACGGCGCGAAGGTGGTGCTGGCGGAGTCTGGCAGGCTCGGTGGCACGTGCGTGAACGTGGGCTGCGTTCCGAAGAAGATCATGTGGAACGCCGCCGAGCTCGGCAGCGCGCTGCATGATGCGCGCGATTACGGTTTCGAGCTCAAGAGCGGTGGCGTCGACTGGCCGGAGCTGAAAGCGCGGCGCGACGCCTACATCGAGCGGCTGAACGGCATCTATGCCGCCAATCTCGCCAAGCGTGGCATCGAGCTGGTGCACGCCCGCGCCAGCTTTCACGGCGCGCACACGGTGGCCGCCGGCGGCCGCCTGCTGCGGGCCGACCACATCTACATTGCGACTGGCAGCCATCCGCGCTTGCCGCTGATCCGGGGCGCCGAGCTCGGAATCACCTCGGACGGCTTCTTCGAGCTCAGCCAGCAGCCGCAGCGCGTCGCGGTCGTCGGCAGCAGCTACATCGCCATCGAGCTCGCGGGCATTTTTGCTGGTCTCGGCACGGAGACCTCGCTGGTGCTGCGCGGGGACACCGCGCTCAAGGCTTTCGATGCCATGCTCGGGGAATTGGCACTCACCACGCTGCGCGATGACGGCGTGGAGATCATCCTCAATGCGATACCCGCGGAGCTGCGCCGCAGCGGGGGCAAGGCATTCGAGCTCGCATGTCTCGATGGCCGCACCCTCGGCCCGTTCGATTGCGTGCTCTGGGCCATCGGGCGCCGCCCCCTGGTCGAGGGGCTCGAGCTGCAGCGTGCCGGGGTGCACCTGGACATTCAGGGGTTCGTTGGCAATGACAAGTACCAGGTCACCAACGTCCCGGGCATCTATGCCATCGGCGATGTGTCAGGACGTGCGCAGCTCACGCCGGTGGCGATCGCCGCGGGGCGCCGATTGTCGGATCGGTTGTTCGGCGGCCAAGCCGACCGGCACCTCGATTACGAGAGCATCCCGACGGTGATCTTCGGACACCCCGCGCTCGGTACCGTCGGGCTATCGGAGAGGGCCGCGGCCGAACGCTACGGTGCGCGAGAGCTCGCGGTGTACCGCTCGAGCTTCGTGCCGCTCTATAACGCAGTGACGAGCGCCAAGCCGCGCTCGCAGATGAAGCTCATCACCGTCGGGCCCGAGCAGCGCATCGTCGGGCTGCACGTCGTCGGCCCGGGAGCCGACGAGATGCTGCAGGGATTCGCCGTCGCGGTACGCATGGG
>JAFAVO010000271.1 GCA_019242385.1 Gammaproteobacteria bacterium
CAGGCCGTCGTAATAACGGTTTTCGCGCCGAAATACATCCCGATCCAGAGGCTGCAGCACCTCGTCCAGCAGGCTGTTGACGGGCTTCCCCACCACATCGCCCAGGTCCGATCGCTTCCACGGCACGATGTAGAGCACCTTCGGCAGCTCGCGGTTACCGGTGATGTCGGTGGCATCGAGCTCGAGGCGATCCGGCCCGCTCTTGCGCGCTGCCGTCTTCGCGCCCGCCTCGTTCTGGCGCGCTCCGCTCGACTTGGAGGCAGGCGCAGATCCCGATGCAGGCGTCGAAGCGCCAGCCGCTGGCGTTGAAGCGGGGGCCGCGGGCGTCGCTGCCGCAGGGCTCGAAGTGCCCGCAGGCGCCGAAGCCGCTGAAGGTGTTGAAGCGCCCGCAGGCGCTGCAGCCGCCGCTGGCGCTGATGGCGCAGTGTTGGTGGTGTTCACACCCGGCTCGAGCTCATCGGGCCGCGGCATCTCCTTGGCGCCAGCTCCCGCCGCGGGTGCCGCAGGCTCCTGCGCGGCGAGCAGGCCAGGCGCTGCCAGAGCCATGGCGCACAGCAGGCGCGCCAGCGGACGGCGTGGCCGACTTCCATGATTGTGCGTGTCCTTCATGCTCAACCTCCGGTGGCCCTGCCACCCTTGCCCGTTGCCGCGTTGACCGGGCTCGCCGCGGGCTCCGGCTTCGAGGGGCGCTCGGCGGGGGGCTTCTCGCTCGATGGGTCCTTGGACGGCTGCGCACCACCCGGTGCGGCCGGAGCCGACTCACTACCCCCGCCCTCTCCCGCCGCCGGCTTTTTGGCGGGTGTCAGACCCAGTCGTTGCCGCAGCTCTGCAATCCAACCACTGACCGGCTTGTCCTCGCCGGAGAGCTGTTTGTACTGCTCGAACGCCTTGAGCGCGCGGTTAGGATCCCCTAGATAGAGATCCGACACCACTCCCAGGTTCCGCCAGGCTGGCGCATAGCGCGGATCCGCTGCAATCGCCTGCTCGTAGGAGGAGGCCGCGTCGCGGAACTCGCCGCGCATCCGCTGGGTGGCGCCGAGCTCCGTCCAGGCGATCGCGCTGCCATTCTCGTGAGCGACGGCAGTCTTGAGTGTCTGCTCGGCCTGCTCGAGATGCCCCTCCTTGCGTTGCATGATCGCGAGGTTCACCAGCGGGGCAGAAAACTGCGGGTACTGCAGCGCCACCTGCTTGAAACCCAGCTCCGCCTCGATGGCGTTGCCCGAGCGCATGTATTGCACCGCGCGGTCGAAATCCGCACGCGCCTCGGGCGGCACCTCCGGATGCACGGCGGCGGCAGCGTCCGTCGACGCCGCCCCACCCTTTGAGGGCGCGGTCGCCGCCGTCCCCGCTGTAGCCGCGCCGGTAGCCCCCGCCGCAGTCCCAGCCGGCGCCTTGGCCGCAGGAGCAGTCGGGGTTGCCGACGCCGGTGCCTTGCCGCGCGCCGGGATCGAGCTGCAGCCCTGGAGCGTTACGAGCATCAGCGCTGCGAGCGCGAGCGCTGCGGCAAGCGCGCGCCGCGGGACGGCCGGCAAGGGCACGAGATCACTCGAGGCTCGTGACCACATCGTGCATCATCTCCGTCTTGCCGTAACGCGCGGGCTTGAGCTCGGCGAGCGCCTGGAAGCTCTTGCGCACCCACTCGTCATAGACGCCGTCCTTGGCGCGCGCGGCGTTGAGCTCGTGGGCCTTGATGGCCTGCTCCTCGAACGGGAACACCTGCTCCTCCAGCAGGGAGTTGTATTCCTCGAGCTCCTCGCCCTTCAGGTTCTTCGGTCGCTCCGAGGCCATCACGTCCTTGGCCAGCCTCCGGTAGAGCTCCGCCATCTCGTACGTTGCCGCGGTCGTCACCTCCGCGACCTGGTACTCCGCGGCTTTCTTGTAGCCGTCCATGGCCGTCTCGAGCGCGCTGCGCTTGACCACCAGGCTCTTCTTGAGCGGCGCAGTGAGGCGCACCTCGCGGAAGGCATCGCGCGCGGGTTGCGCGAGCGCCAACTGCGCCTTCGCGGCCAGGTAGTGGGTCCGATCGGTGCGCTGCGCGCCCGCCTGCTCATCGGCACGGATGATCTCGTGGTACCAGCGATCGCGACGCGCGACATCGCCACTCTTCTGCGCGTATTCGGCCAGCCGCTCGCGCGCCTCCACCGCATCGGTGATCGGTGTGGGATTGGAGTCGACGAACCTCTCCAGCATGCCCATCGCCTTCGGCGTGTTGCCCGCCTTGGCGTACAGGTCCGCCGACTGCATCAGCGCCTCGCGCTGCACGGCCTTGTCCTCGGCCGGGTTGGCCGCGATGCGCTCGAACTGTGCGGCGGCCTCGCCCGGGCGGTTGGCCGCGGCGTAGGCCACGGCGAGTTTGGCGTTCACATCGCGCTGCAGCGGGTTCTGCGGAAAGGTGCGGCGGAAATCCTCGAGCACCACGATGGCGCGGTCCCACTGCTTGAGCGTGATGAGCTGTGCGGCGGCGTCATACTGCGCGTTGGCGCGAACCTTCGACTCAGGAGCGACGCGCTCGACACGCAGGTAATCCTCGACCGCGCCGGCCGCGTCCCCCGCCTTCTGCTTGGCCTCGCCTTGCTTGTACACGCTCGCCGCGAGGCGCTCGGTCAGATCGCTGCGCATCTTTTCATCACCGGCGGCGAGCTGCCGCGCCTGCAGGTAGGCGGGCTCCGCCTTGGCGTACTGGCCTTCATCGAAGTAGGCCTGGCCGATGATCGTCCAGGCGATGCGCTGCTTGGCGGGATCCACGGGCGGCTGGCGCGCGAGGATCGCCTGTGACACCCCGATCGCCCGCTCGCGATCGCCGCTCGCGAAGATCTCCTCGGCGGCGCGCGTGACCACGCCGGCGCTGTCGGGGTGCTCGGGGAAAGTCTGCGCGAACTTGATGCTCGAGTCGGTCGCGCGGCGGTGCCAGGCCTCCTTCTCCGCACCGCTCAATCCCTCTTCGCCCTTCTGATAGGCGACCAGTGCGGCGTGGGCGGCGGTCGCGGACTTCTCGTTGCGCGGCAGATCGTAAGCGGTGTGCTCGTACTCGGCCGCAGCCTCGCCGTACTGGTGTCCTTCGTACAGCGCCTCCGCCAGCAGGTAGTTGGTCTGCGCGACATCAGCATCGCCGGGGAAGGACTTGAGGTAGTCGCGGTACCAGCGCGCCGCTTCCTGGTAGTCGGCCACACGCCCGGACTTCTGCGCACTGGCGTGGAAGTAGGTGGCCACGTCCTTGAGGTTGGTCTTGAGCTCCTGCACTACGCGCGGATTGCTCGCCCGGCTGCGCGTCTTCCAGTAGGGCGAATCGAAGTTGTAGCGCTCGACGAACTCGTGCTTGCCATCGAGCACCAGCTGGCTGAAGCCACCCTTGCCATAAGCCTCGATCGCCGCCATGTCGAGATCCGGAGCGTGATCGCTGTACGGATCGCGGGCCACGTAGGCGCGATACACGCTGGCGCCGTCCTGGTAGCGCTGCTTGTCGACGTACAGGTCGCCGAGCCGCTCGTACAACAGCCAGTTGTAGGGACGGTCGCCGTGCTGCTGCACGTACTTCTCGAGCGAGCTCACCCCATCGTTGTAGGAGAAGGCGACGCTCATCACCCGCAAGGTGTCATCGACCAGCTCCCGGTCGGCGCGCTTGAGAGTCTCGGGCCGCACCGCCTTGCCTGGCTTCGTGCCGAGCTCGCGATCGAGCACCGCGCCGAAGGACGGCAGGCTCTCGAGCGTCAGTGACTGCTTGAAGAGCGACCAGCCGTGCTTGTAGAGGCTCTGCTGGTAGAAGCCGGAGGCGGCGCCGCGCGCCATGACCGCGGCGTAGGCGTGCTCGGCCTCGGGATAGCGTTTCGCGGAGAACAGCAGCTCACCGCGGCGGAACTGCACCTCATCGAGCTGCGGGCTCTGCGGATAGCTCTGCACGATGCGATCGAGCGTCGCGAGCGCCGCCTCGGGC
>JAFAVO010000331.1 GCA_019242385.1 Gammaproteobacteria bacterium
CTACGATCGCCTCGCGGAGCTGGTGGCCGAGCACCGTACCACGCTGGTATTCGTCAACACGCGCCGCCAGGCCGAGCGCGTCGCACGTCATCTCACCGAGCGGCTGCCGGCCGGCCAGGTGACTGCGCATCACGGCAGCATGGCGAAGGAGTCGCGGCTCGACGCCGAGGCCCGCCTGAAGCGCGGCGAGCTGCGGGCGCTCGTGGCCACCGCCTCTCTCGAGCTCGGCATCGACATCGGCGAGGTCGACCTGGTCTGCCAGCTCGGCTCGCCACATTCGATCGCCGCTTTCCTGCAGCGGGTCGGCCGCTCGGGACATAGCGTCGGCGGCACTCCCAAGGGGCGACTGTTCCCGCTGTCGCGCGATGATCTGGTCGAGTGCACGGCACTGCTGATCGCCGTGCGTCGCGGCGAGCTCGATCGCCTCAGCGTGCCCGCCAGGCCGCTCGATGTGATCGCCCAGCAGATCGTCGCGGAGGTGGCGGCGCGCGAGTGGCACACCGAGGAGCTGTATGCGCTGCTGCGTCGTGCCTGGCCGTGCCGCGAGCTCGCGCGCAGCGAGTTCGATGAGCTGGTCCGCATGCTCGCCGAGGGCTACTCCACGCGCCGCGGTCGTCACGGTGCGCTCATCCATCACGATGCGGTCAACGAGCGCATCAAGGGACGCCGCGGCGCGCGTCTTACCGCCATCACCTCCGGCGGCACCATTCCCGACAGCGCCGACTACCAGGTGATTCTCGAGCCGCAGGCCCAGTTCGTCGGCACGGTCAACGAGGACTTCGCGGTCGAGAGCCTGCAGGGCGACATCTTCCAGCTCGGCAACGTGTCGTACCGCATCCTGCGGGTCGAGCAGGGCCGCATCCGCGTGGAGGACGCGCACGGCGAGCCACCCTCCATCCCGTTCTGGCTCGGTGAGGCTCCGGGCCGCAGCGATGAGCTTTCCACGAGCGTCGCGCGGCTGCGTGCCGATCTGGAAACACACCTCGATGCGGGGATCGAGGCCGCGACCGCGTGGCTGATCGGCGCGGCCGCGATCAGCGGCGGCGCTGCCGCACAGCTCGTCAACTACCTCGCCGCGGCGCGCGCGGCGCTCGGCACCCTGCCGACCCAGCAGACTCTCGTGTTCGAGCGCTTCTTCGATGAAGCCGGTGGCATGCAGCTCGTGATCCACTCGCCCTTCGGCAGCCGCATCAACCGGGCGTGGGGACTGTCGCTGCGCAAGCGCTTCTGCCGTTCCTTCAACTTCGAGCTGCAGGCGGCCGCGACCGAGGACACCATCGTGCTCTCGCTCACCACCGCGCACAGCTTCGAGCTGGCCGAGGTCGCGCGCTATCTGCATTCCAACAGCGTGCGCGCGCTGCTGGTGCAGGCGCTGTGTGCGGCGCCGATGTTTCCGGTGCGCTGGCGCTGGACGGCAACCATTGCGCTGGCGCTGCCCCGATTCCGCGGTGGCAAGAAGGTGCCGGCACCGCTCGCGCGCATGGCGGCTGAGGATCTGCTCGCGGCGATCTTCCCCGACCAGGTGGCGTGCGCGGAGAACGTTCCCGGCGAGATCGAGATTCCGGACCATCCGCTCGTGCGCCAGGCGATCCGTGATTGCCTCGAGGACGCGATGGATGCGGACGGGCTCGAGCGGCTGTTGCGCGCACTGGAGTCCGGCAGCATACGTGTGATCGCGCGCGATCTCACCGAGCCCTCACCGCTTGCGCTCGAGGTGCTCTCGGCACGCCCCTATGCCTACCTGGACGATGCGCCGCTCGAGGAGCGCCGCACCCAGGCGGTGGTCAGCCGCCGCTGGCTCGATCCGCAGAGCGCCGCGGATATCGGTCAGCTCGATGCCGATGCGATCCGACGGGTGCGCGAGGAAGCCTGGCCGGATGCCCGCGACGCGGATGAGCTGCACGATGCACTGCTGTGGCTCACCTGCCTCACCGAGTCCGAGGCGGCGGCCGGTTCTGGTTGGGCCCTCATGCTGAGCGAGCTCGCGGTCCAGGGCCGCGTAACCCGGCTCGACAGCGGCACGGTGCAACTGTGGGTGAGCGCCGAGCGGCTGCCGCTCTTTCGTGCGCTCCACCCTGCGGCGAGCTGGGAGCCGCCAGTCCTCACTCCGCCCGCACACGCGCGCGAGTGGAGCGCGGACAGCGCCCTCCTGGAGATCGTGCGCGGACGTCTCGAAGGCTCAGGTCCCACGACCGCCGCCACGCTCGCCGCCGCGCTCGGCGTGCCGCTCGCGCAGGTCGATGCGGCCCTCGCTGCGCTCCAGACGGAGGGCTTCGCCATGCGTGGGGCTTTCACACCCGGCAGCATTGCCAACGAGTGGTGCGAACGGCGCCTGTTGGCGCGCATCCACCGTTACACGGTGAAGCGCCTGCGCGCGGAGATCGACCCGATCGAGGCGCGCGACTTTCTGCGCTTTCTGTTCGAATGGCAGCGGGTCACTCCGACCGGTCGCATGGAGGGACCCGATGCCGTAGGCGCCATCCTCGCACAGCTCGAGGGGTTCGAGGCGGCCGCGAGCGCCTGGGAGACCGAGATCCTGCCGAGCCGCATCAGCGAATACGAGCCGGCGTGGCTCGATGAGCAGTGTCTCGCGGGACG